>NZ_JBHWHH010000003.1:0-97640 GCF_042732555.1 Nocardia sp. NPDC059764 | reverse complement strand
CACCGGACCAGCGCGCAGCCGCCCCCCGCGCAGGCGAGGCGGCCACAGCCCCGCGCGCGGACGCCCCGCGCGCGGACGCCCCGCGCGCCGACGCCCCGAAGGCAGACGCCCCGCGCGCGGACGCTCCGAAGTCCGATACGCCCCGAGCCGACACTTCCAGGTCGGATGCCCCACGGTCGGACAGCCAGCGTTCCGAGTCCGCCCGCACAGACCCGCGTTCCGACAGCCGCACCGGTGCCTCGGACAGCCGCACGGGCGCTCCGGAACCGCGCTCCGAAGCCCCGCGCCCCGAATCCACCGGTGAGGATTCCCACCCCGGTACGCGGTCCGAAGACGACCCGTCCGAATCGACCACCACCCGCCCGGGCGACCACGACATCGCCCCGGAATCGGAAAAGGCCAGTGGCAGCGGGGATTCGACCCATCCCTCCGACACCACGCCGCCGCGCGAAGACGCAGACCCGACGGCCGGCCACCCCGCCGACAAGCCGGACGCCCCCGCCGACCACCGTGCCGGCGAGCCCACGGAATCCCGGAAGCCGGTCGACGACCAGCCCGCCGAACCGCCCGCTGAAAGCAACCACCCGGAACCGCACCCGGAGTCCCGCCGTCCAACCGACGAGCCGACCGAGGCGCGCCACGACGACCAGCCTGGTGCGCGTCGTGACGAAGACACCCCCGGTACCCGGCGCGAGGACGAGCCGACTACACGCCGCGAGGATGAGCCCACGGCCCGCCGTGATGACGAATCCAATGCTCGGCGTGACGATGAGCCCAACGCTGGACGCGAGGATGAGCCCACGGCCCGCCGTGATGACGAATCCAATGCTCGGCGTGACGATGAGCCCAACGCTGGACGCGAGGATGAGCCTGCGGCCGGCCGTGACGACGAGCCCAACACTCGTCGTGGGGATGAGCCGGAAGTTCGGCGCGATGACCCCGCTGCCCGGCGTGATGGTGAGCCGGAAGCCAATCGTGGTGACGAGCCTGTCGTCCGGCATGAGAATGATCCGGCGGCCCGGGACAACGGTTCGGTGCGTCCCCGTGATGAGGACGCACGCGAGGACTCGGTCAGGCCGCGGGATGACGACGCACCCTCGGAGACTGCGGATCGCCCACCGCGGGATGGGCGGGAGCCGACCGCCGACGAGCCGGTGCGCGAATCGGATTCGAACCGCCACGAGGACGTCCCCGCCGAGGAGAAGCGGCCGAGCGGGGAGAAGTCGCCGTCGGATACGTCCGAACCGGTGCGCGACGACCCGGCGCAGCGCGATGCGGACAGCGGGGATCGTGGCACGAGACCGCGGTCGGAATCCGCTGACCCCGACCATGATTCACACTCGCCGGAGCGGGATCGGCGCGCAGGCGATGATTCGACGCCCGAAGACGGCTTCGTGGTCGCGCCGATTCCGCTGGGCGACGGGCCGGAGGGTCGCTCGCACGGGGGTGAGCGCCGCGCACCGGGCGAGCGCCCCATTGGAGGCGAGACCCCGGCCGCGGCCAAGGCTCGCCCCGAGCCCGCCGATGGCGGCGAGTCACGGCGTGGAGCCCCGCCGGAACGCACCGACGGTCACAAGCCGCACCCCGGCACCCTGGACGACCCGTCGAACACTCGTGTCCGCGAAGAAGATTCGACCGAGCCCGCGCCCCGCGATCCGGACACCGTCCGGGAGAGGTACCGCGGCCGCTGCGGCGAACTGGCCCTGCGCCTGCTGCGCCAGATCACCGGCAACGAGTCCATCCACCCCCCGCAGCGCCGGGTCGGTCCGGAGGGCATGCGCCTCGAGGAGCTGGTGGCCGGTGCGGGCGGCAAGCTGGAGGACTTCCCCAAAGGCCACGAGGGCATCGCGAACCGCCTCCGCAAACTCGGCGACGGCGCATCCGCGCTGGTCGTCGACCGCTATGCCGGCCCCGTCGACGAGCACGGCGTGGGCGCGCACGCCTACCTGCTGGTCAACGAGGGCGGCGATATCGTGGTCAAGGACCCGGCCGCCGGGCTCGACCACGGCTTCCCGCCGCGGGTGCCCAACGAGACCCAGGGCGTCCACGCCATCCTGTTCGACAGCGACGGCAAGGCGGTTCACCCGCTGAAGGATTCGGTGCGAGCCGGACTCCTGCACCTCGCGGATGTCCATGTCGGTGAGACGCACCCACCGCGTGATTCGGACGACACGAGTCCCGACGAGGCGACCCCGCGTTCCGCCCGCCCCGAGAACACCGGCGAGGATGCACGTCGGCCCCAGGACTTCCGCGAGGACGTCGAGCGTCCGCGGCGGCGCCGGGACGCGGATCCCGAGCGCCGCGTGGATGATTCACGTCCCGATGCGGATCATGGTTCCGACGCAGGGCATCCCGGCGACGAGGCCGCGCCCGACTGGTCGCACCGGCCGCAGGACGACTGGTCGACGCTGGATCGTGAGCGCATCGCCGAGAAGCTGCACGAGGACTGGGATCTCGACGTCACCGGCTTCGACAACACCCATGTCGACGTCGAGGTGCTGCGCGAATTCGCCCGTGCCATCGAGGACATGTTCAACCGGTTCCCGGACACCGAGCTGATGGAAGTCCGTATCGGCCCCATCGATGACGACAGTGTGTTCGCCGAGGTGGATCCGGGCCGTGACGGGAACGTCCACTTCGCCGACATCCTCACGCTCAACGAGCATTTCGCCCGGAAGCCCGACGAGCTCGCCCGCCGGGTCCGCCTCAATGAGGAGAACGGCCACCTGGTCCCGGGTTCCGGCGACCGCCCGGTCTATTCGACGATCGTGCACGAGTTCGCGCACGCCATCGACTTCACCAGCCAGATGAAGGCCCGCGTCGACGCTTTCGAGGCGCTGGAACGCCATTTCGATCGCGTGTACGGCGGGGATGCCGAGGAATTCCTGGGCTGGCTGCACGACGAGCTGAGCGGCTACAGCTTCGACGAGAACGGCATGTACGACCACGCGGAGGCGCTGGCCGAGGCCTTCACCGATGTCGTCCTCAATGGCGATCTGGCCAGTGAGCCCGCCCAGATCCTGCACGACCACCTGGACCGGATCTACCGCGACCACGCGGCCGACAACCCGGTCTACGAGCGAGAAGCCCCCGAGCGCCGGTCCCGGCCGGTCGACGAGGATCCGGGCCCGGCCGCCCGCCGCGACCGCGAGCCGGAACCGAAGCACCCGGACCGCAGGTCCGAGCCGAGCCCGCACGCGTCGCCCCGCGACGACGAGGGAGCCGGCCGCGAGAAGTCCTCGCGCGAACCGGAGTTCGTGCTCCAGCCGCCGGAACCGATCGAAACGCCCGCGGTCGTGGACCACTGGACCGCCCTCGATCGCCAGGGTGTGCGGGATCGGATCAACATCGACCTCGGCATCGAGACCGCCGGCTTCCACGTCATCGGCGATGTGGAGGCGCTGCGGGAGCTCGGTCGTGCTCTGGAAGAAGGGATCGCCGACAATCCGGGCATCAAGCCGCGCCGCGTCGAAGTCGGCCCGATTCCCGGGGATACCGAGGTCCTCGCCTCCGCGTTCGGCGTGCGGCAGACGGACGGCAGCGGACCGTGGCGGCCCGACCGGATCGTGTTCAACGACCGGTGGGCCTTGGATCCCGCGGGTTTCGAACAGGGGATTCGGGAGTCGGTCGCCGCTGGATTCCATGTGCCGGGCTCCGACGAGCGGCCGATCTTCGCGGTGATCGTCCACGAATACGGCCACCTGCTGGACTATTACGGCCAGATGCAGGCTCGCGAGGGTCTGACGAGGGACCTGGCCGACCGGTACGTGGAGACCAATGCCGGCGCCGACTTCGCCGAGTTCAGCAACTGGCTGCACCGCGAGCTGCCCGGATACGCCTTCGACAAGCACGGCATGCTCGACGAGGGGGAGGCCCTGGCCGAGGCGTATCGCGATGTGAAGCTCAATGGCGACAACGCGTCCGACCTGTCGAAGATGATGGTGGACCGGTTGCGTGCCGCCGCGCGTGACGCCGCGGGCCTGCACGCGCAGGACCCGGCCGCGCCGCGTGAGCACGGCTCCGGAGAGAGTCGTCAGGACCAGCTGGGCTCCCATGAGGAATCCGGCGTCTCGCCGGAAGAGCCTGCCACCCAACGAGATCCGGCCGATCCTGAAGGCTCCGTGCCGCCCGAGGATGCGACCGATCCGGCTCCGGCGCACCCGCCCGCGGATTGGTCGCCGCGCCCCGACGACTTCTGGTCGGAGCTGGATCGCGACGGAATCATCCGCGAGATGAAGGACCTGTTCGGCATCACCCGGTTCGAGGGCTTGGACAACACGTCCGTCGATCCGGAGGTGTTGCGCGAGTTCGCCCGCGCCCTCGATGACGTCACCGGTCAGAACAAGATCACCTTGCGCGGCGTCGAGATCGGCGAGCCGGTCTTCGAGGACTCCCTCGCGGAGGCGACGAGCGTGCGCGACGCCGACGGCAACCTGGTCACCGAGAAGATCGTGGTGCGCCTCGAACACGCGCTGAATCCGGCCGAGATGGCCGAAATCGTGCGGAACGGGGAGGCCGCCGGTTCGTTCCCGCGGGGAGCGGGCGAGCGCCCGATGTACTCGGTCTTTCTGCACGAACTCGGTCATGCGATCGACCACGCCGGGAACCGCGCGTCGCATGCCGAACTCGCGAACGCGCTGCTCGACCACTATCTGCGGACACACGGCGACACCACGCCCGTCGAGTACCTCGGGTGGCTCTCGCAGCTTTCCGATTACAGCTTCAACGCCGATGGCTCCATCAACCACTCCGAGGCGCTCGCGGAAGCGTTCGTCGACGTCACCCTGAACTTCGACCACGCCACCGAACCGGCCAAGGTCCTCCACCGCCTGCTGACCGACCGCGCCGCGGAGAACGCCCACCTGGTTCGCGATCTCGCGCAGTCGGCCGAGCCGGTCACGCCAGCCGGCGACGAGCAACACGGCACCCCGCCCGCCGATCCGCGCCCCGAAGCCATCCGCGGAGACGATCGCCCCAACGCTGCACACCCTGACGATCGCCCCGAGGACGCGCACGCGGACGACGGGAAGCCCGCGCCCGAACCGGATCTGGTGCCGCCGCCGGAGCCGACCGAGGTCCCGGCGATCGCCGACCACTGGTCCACCCTGGACCACCAGGACGTCATCAACCGCATCGAGAACGAGCTCGGCATCCCGACCGTCGGTCTCCACCTCGCGAGCGATGTCGAAACGGTCCGCGAATACGGCCGCGCGCTCGAGGACATGATGGCCCAGCACCCGGGCGTCAAACCGAAGAGCGTCGAGATCGGTCCCATCCCCGAGGATTCCGACGCCATCGCGGGCGTCTACCCGAGCCGCGAGGACGGTCGTCTGGTCCCCGGCCGCATGGTGTTCAACGAGCGCTGGGCAACAGACGCCACCGGTCTCGACGCGCGTATTCACGACAAGGTCGAGCAGGGCAAGCATGTCGCGGGATCCGATGCGCGGCCGGTGTATTCGGCCATCGTGCACGAGTTCGGGCACGTGCTGGACTACGCCGGTGAGCGAGCGGCCCGCCATGAGCTGACCGACATTCTCGCGGCGCACTTCGAGGCCACGCGCAGCGGTTCGCTGGATGTCGACGCCTTCACCGAATGGCTGCACCAGCTGCCCGAGTACGCCTTCGACGAGAAGGGCGCCCTCCACCACGGTGAGGCGCTGGCCGAAGCCTTCCGCGACGTCACGCTGAACGGCCGCGACGCCGCCGAGCCGTCGCAGGTGATGTATCAGATGCTCCGCATCGCCGCGCAGGACACGGGAGTCCTCCAGCCGCACGGCCTGCCGGAACATCAGTCCACCCCCACCGAACATTCTTCTGCGCCTGCTGAACGTCAGTCCGCGCCTGCTGAGCGTGAGCCCGCGATCGCCGACTCTGATCGCCGACCTAACACGGACGGCCGTCCCGACCTCCTGGGTGACCGTGACTCGTCCGGGGATTCGTCGGAGTCCAACGACCCGAACCGGCCCGAGCGTTCCGACCAGAACCAGCCCGACCCGCGCGAATCCAACGAGCCGCCCACCGGTGCCGAGGAACCGGCTCAGCCCGTTGATCCGGGCGCGGAGCGACCGGCTCCCGAATCCCGCACAGCCGCAGGGGAACCGGCGGTGGGCGACGCACGCTGGTTCGACCAGCGGATGGCCGAGCATGCCGACTTCGCCGCGGACATGGAGGCCAAGCACGCCCGCTTCCTGCACGAGATGGCCGATTCCGCGCCTCCCGGCAGCACCGAGGAACGTTTGTTCCGCGAGCAGGCCCGCGAAGTCGACGACATGGCCCGCAGCTCCGCTGAACGCGCCGACCGCCTCTGGGCGGACCTCGGCGGCCGCCCCGCCCCCGCCCCGGCCACCCGCCCCGTTCGCGAGGAAAGCCCCACCCCCGAGACCGCTGCGGCGGGCGACGGTCAGCCGCCGAACGATGGACCGCCCCGCCGCTCCGCAGCCACCCCGGACGACCCGGACGCCTGGTTCAACGAACAGCGCGCCATCCAGGCGGACTGGGTCGCCCACATGGATGCCAAGCGCGCCAGGTGGTTCCACGACATGGCCGACCAGCTCGAGCCCGGCAGTCAGGCCGAGCGCGAGGCGCGCTTCGAGGCCCGCATGGCCGACGCCGAGGCTCGCCTGTCGGCCCTGCGCGCCGAGTACATGTGGGACTTCGCGGGCGGTCGCCCCGAACCCACCCCGGGCGAAGCCGCAGCCAAGCAGCCCGCGAGCAGCTCCTCCAGCGATCCGTCCCGCCCCACCCCGCCCGGCCCGTCCGCCCCCGTGCCGCCCTCCACGAGCGCGCCGCGCTCCGGCGACGGTGCCAGGTCTGATGGTGCCGGCCCCCGGTCGAAACCGTTGGGCACGAACCCGAACGAGACGCCGACCGTCGAGGTGAAGCGTCCGGAGCAGTCGAATCCGGATGAGACGCCGACCGTCGAGGTGAAGCGTCCGGACCAGTCGAATCCGGATGAGACGCCGACCGTCGAGCTGAAGCGCCCCGAGCAGTCGAACCCTGACGAGACGCCGACCGTCGAGGTGAAGCGTCCGGACCAGTCGAATCCGGATGAGACGCCGACCGTCGAGCTGAAGCGCCCCGAGCAGTCCAACCCCGATGAGACTCCCACCGTGGAGATTCCGCGCCAAGAGGCGGAGTCGCCCAAGCCGCCCGCCGATCCGGCCGAGGCCTCACCCGGATTGCAAGCGGCTCTCGATCGTCTGCGCGCGGCGGATGCCGAGGCCGGGGAGCGCCCGCGTTCCCTGGAGGACCAGGTCTACGGCGCGCGCCTCACCGACGCGCTCGGTGTGGTGGAGGCGCTGGCCAAGCGGCCGGACGCGCTGTCGGCGCTGCGGCATCTCGCTGAAACCGCTGCGGCCGAGGGCTTCTTCCACGATCCGGCGAATGGTCTGAACACCCGCCCGCACGCGCCCGAGGGCGGGGAGCCGCGCACGCTCACCCTCGAGGAGCTGCGCACCGAACTTCTGCACCGTCTCGGCCTGCCCGAATCCACGCCGGACGATCTGCTGCCGCGGATCGTGGGCGACGAGCAGCTGCGGAACCTGTTGCGCGCGGGCGGAATCGAGGCTCTGCGCGAAGCGGTGTTCCGTCATGACAACGCGACCGGCCCGGAGCGTGAGCGGGCCGCCCGCACCCGTGACGGCTGGGCGGACCTGCTCGGCGTCGACAAATCCCTGCTCGACCCGGCCCGCACCACTCCCGAGCAGCGCCGGGCGGTCCTCGACGAGCTGCGCGGCGAAACTCTCCGTCACGCCGGTGATGTCGCGGATCTCATGGTCGCCGGCTTCCACCACCCGGCCTCGGATCACACCCACGTGGTCCTGGAGGCCGACGGTGAGCGCGTCCACATCCGCGTGACCGAGGACACCGACGGCAACAAGCGCGCCGAGGTCATCCAGCGTCCCGACCTGCCGCGTGAAACCCCCGCGGAGACAAAGGAACCGGAGAAGAAGCCGGGTTGGCTCAAACGGGTGTGGCGGCGCATGATGCACGGCTACCACGGTCAGTCGCCGAAGTACCCGTCCGGTTCGGGCAACGACTCCAAGGGCCAGACCATGCTGGCGATGGAGATCGGCTACGTCACCCACGACGAGGCGCTGCTGCATCTCAAGGACAAATTCAACCCGGCGCGCATCCTCAAGGAGACCGCGACCCTGTGGAAGGAGCGCGAGCGTCTTCCGCTGGTCAAGCACCTGACCGCGCGGGTCGCCGATGTCGCCGGTGATCTGCTCCCCATGCGCACCCGCGACGGCGGCGAGTACCGCCCGTGGGTCACCGAGGCCGATCCGCGGATTCGCGCCGAGGTGGAGGAGACCCTGCGCAGCGCGAACATGCCGATCGAGTCGGAAATGCCGGAGCCGCAGCACGAGCCGCTCGATCGCGGTCCCGTCCTCGATCCGCCCGCGCCCCGCGAGTGGAGCTCCGACCTGCCGCAGCCGCTGGTCGACGCCGTCACCACCCGCGACGCCGCGCTGGGCGATCTGGTCCGTCTGGCCCGCGGCCTCGGTATCGACATCCCCGATGACAGCCCCGAAACCCTGCGTCGCGTGGTGAACGAGGCGGTCTACAAGCTCATGCGCCGCGCGGGCGCGATCGAGGCGTTGCGCGATGTCAGTGAGCGCTGGCTCATGGAGGACGCGCAGATCCCGTTCAGCCGCGAGGTCAGCATCTTCGACAAGGATCCGCTGGGCCGCTATCTGCGGGAATTCGCGCACGCCGAGGCGCTTCGCACGGAGGAGGAGAAGGCCGCGCGTCGCCGCGAGGAGGCGGGCGTCGGTCCGGACGACGATTCGCTGGAGTTCCGTCCCCGCCGCCCGCGCCCCTCCTTCCTGGATCTGCAGGGCGTCAACAATGGCGGTGAGTGGCCGCGCCACTTCGACGACGCGGACGAGGAACTGTCCAGCCGGCGCGAGGGCCGCCTGTTCGAGGACGCGTTGCGCCGCGACCAGATTCAGGACGAGCGCTCGAACTGGGCGCAGCTGCTCGATATCGGATTGGACCGGCTCGGCACCGAGGCGGACCTGCGGCGCGCCATCGCCGAGGCCCGGATGGACGCGCGCGACGAGGCGCGCGGGATCGCCGAACTCGACGCGGCGGTCCAGCATTTCCTCGATCTGGACTCCGATGCCCGCCGGCACGCCGCCGATCTGGCCGAGGCGGCCGCGCACGACTGGGTGAACGAGCACGGCGGCGTCATGCTCGATCCGGAGCGCGGGCTGGCGGTGCTCCCGGGCGAGCCGCGCCGCCTGGTGGTGATCCGCGGCGAGGCGGATCACGATGTGCGCCTGGTCGATTCGCTGTCCGCGCACCCGGAGATCCGGGAACAGCTCAACCGCGGCGAACTGCGGCTCGACTACCGCGTGGTCGGCCTGGACGGCAATGACCGGGTCCACGTCATCGAGGTGGATCCGCCGCAGATCCGCTTCCACGACGTCGAGGTCGACGGCGAGCGTACACCGGTGGCGTTGCTGCGCAACGGCCTCGAGCCGTGGCGCATCGTGCAGCCGACACCGGAGGCCCGGGCCCCGCACGCCGAGCCGGCCACGAAGCCCGCCGCGCCGCGCGATCCGGCCGTGGTGCGCGCCGAGCGCAATGCGGTGGCCGCCCGCCTGTCGGTCTACGACATGGATCTGGGCGCGAACCTGGACCGGACCATCGCCGACCTGCACCACGACAATGCGCTGCGCGCCGCCCAGATCGAGGGCATGGCCGACTTCATCCGCAGTTCGGACGCCATCGACAACTTCCACGACCTGGACCGCACCCTCCAGCAGCTGGCGCACCGCCTCGACCTCGACCCGGACACGCTGTCGCCGGAGAAGCTGGCCGCGGCGATGGCCGATCCGAACGTGCGCAAGGTGCGCCGCCTGCAGGCCGTCGACGACCTCATCAAGTACGCGAAGGTCCTGCGCGACAACATCGACGAGAAGGCGGTGCTCGCGGCCCGCAAGGAGCTGGCGAGCCGGCTCGACGTGGAGCCGGACGACCTGTCCCCGCGCAAGCCGAAGACCAAGGACGGCGAGGTCATCGGGTTCACGACGGACTCGAAGAACACCGACAAGCACGCGCTGCTGGACGCGATCCACAACCTGCTGCGCGACTCCGCCGACCGCCCGGAACTGCTGGCGGCGCTGCTCGAATACAGCAGTGTGCTGGGCGATCTGGACCCATTCCGCCACAACCTGCGCTACGACCCGCTGACCGACCCGCGCGCCGTCGACGGCGAACTGCCGATCCACGACGGCGACGCCCCGGCGGCCCTGCGCGCGTTCATGAACGATTCCATCGGCGAGCCGCCGCTGTCCGACAATCCGTCGGCGGCGGCCACCGTGTGGTCGCGCCTGCTCGGCGTGCACATGAACGACTTCGCCCGAACGGTCAAGATCTACACCGAACAGCTCGGCGGCCTGCACGACCGGGTGACCCCGAAGCAGTTCGCGGATGTGCTGACCACGCTGCGCGAGACCGGCGACTCGACGGTGGCCTACGAGCGCTACCGCGACAGCGCCGCCGACCCCACCAAGATCCTGACCAAGGACCAGCTCACCGATCTGGTGCGCCGTGTCCGCAATGCGCGGTACGCCGAGGTGTACGAGGCCTACCGCGACGGCAAGATCGAGAAGCACGAGCGGCTCAGCGCCAAGGAACTGGCCGCCACCATCGACGAACTGCGCGCCGACGTCCGCGCCCGCGAGGCCGACATCAAGCTGCTGGAGAAGCTGGCCGCCGAACACGACGCGCTCACCAAACCGCGTCCGCCCGAGGGCCCGCCGCGTGACCCGCGCGCGGTCGCCACGGATCTGGCCGCCGCCCGGCACGAACTGCGGATCGCCGCCGAGGGGCGCGACTACGCGCAGGGTCGGGCCTACCGCGAGAACTCGGGCCCCGGCTTCCGGCCGCTGCGCGAAGGCGATCTGACCCCCGAGCGGATGCCCGGCACCAACGACTATCTCGCCCACCGCCCGTCCGAAGAGGGCGGAAGCCTGCCGGGCCTGGAGCAGCGCCTCACCGATCTGACGGCGGCCGTCGAGGAACACGACGGCGCGCGGTCCCGGGTCGACGCCCTCGAGTCCGAGATGCGCCGCGCCGTCGAGGCCGGTGTCGGCCCGGACGAGTCGCCGGTGGACGCGTGGCGGCGTGAAGTCGACACGGCGCGAGCCGAATTGGAAGAGCTCATCGCCGCCGACCCGGCCTTGGCGCGGCAGGGTCTCGACCGCACGCTCGCGGACATCGAACGCCTGTCCCGCATGCCCCAGCAGTGGGGCGACGTGTTCACCGACGAGCTGGTCCCGCTGCGCGACGCCGCGCACCGCTACGAACAGGCCCGAGAATTCCTGGCCGCGGCCGAGTCCGACGCCGCCGCGGCGGCGCGCGCCGCGGAAACCCCGGAACAGACCGCGGCCCGCGAATTGGCTTCTGCCCGCGACGATCTCGCGAATGCCGCCCCCGCCGACCGCCAAGCCGCGCAGGATCGCGTCTCCCGCTGGGAAGCCGAGCATCGCCTCCTCGAAGCCCGAGCCGCCCATGCGGCCGACACCCCGCACCAGGCCGCCGACCGCCCCCGCACGGCCGCGCACGACGACCTCACCCGGGCCATCGCGGACTTCCGCCGCACCACCGGCCTGGACGTCACCGAAGCCGAACTCGCCCCGGAACACCTGCGAGACACCGTCAACCGCCTGCTCCCCCGGGCGCGCGGCACCGTGCCCGAGGTGGTCGGAGCCTTCGAACGACTCGAGAACGCGGCCCGCGCCCTGCACCGCGCCGACGCCCTGACCGAATGGGTGGACGCTCACTTCCCGGAATCCGGCCACACCGGTCGCGAGGGCGAGGACCCCGGCGCTCCGGGCGCCCCCACGCGCCCGCAAGGCCCGACCCAGCCCAACTCCGACCCGTCCTCCGCCGCCCGTAATCCGGAGGGCGACGGCCAGGATGGCGGCTCGCATGCGGTGACGCGCAACGACTCCGGCGAGACCGACGTCAATCGATCTTTCGCGCGGCGCGTGGAGGAAGCGATCGCGGCGGGCGAGGCCGAGGTGGTGGTCCTCAGCACCGGTATGGGGCGGATGGCCGAACGGGTCGAGTTGGTCACCTTCGCTACCGACCCGCCGACGCAGCTGGTCCGGAAGATCGTCACCAATCCGCAGCACGCCCATGCCGAGGCACTGGTCTCGCTGGTCGGACAGGCGGTCGGCGCGAATGTGCCGCAGGTGCACCGGGTCCAGGACCGCGTGGTGTACATGGAGGTGATGCCCGGCGAGGTCGGGGCGGACCGTTTCACGACGCCTATGGCCGAGGGCCTGGACGCGGCGCTGGCGACCCCCGACGGCCGCCGGCTCGGCCTGCTGGACGTGCTCGTCGGCATCCCCGACCGCAACCTCGTCAACTGGCTGATCACCGCGGACGGGCAGATCAGCGGTATCGATCACAGCCTCGCCTTCGGCGGCGGTCGCCGCGGTGACGAACTGTCGACCAGCCTCTTCGCCCGCCACTACGCGACCGAGGGCGCCGACGGCGAAATCACCTGGCACGACCATGATCTGAGCGCCGGGGACATGCCCGGCATGCGTACCCGCCTGGAGGGCCTGGCCCCCGAATTCGCCGCCCTGGGCCGCGACGACTGGCACCGCGCCCTGATGGATCGCTTCGACGAGGTCGAGCGCCATGCCCGCGCCTCCGACGAGGGACGCACCGGCGACGAAGGCGACCCGGGCCCTACCCCGGCACGCCCGAGCAACCCGAAGCCGCCCGGCTCCAGCCCGACGGCGGCCACCCCTCCGGTCGGCGCGACCCCGCCCGGCTCGGGTGGCGGCGGCAAGGAGCCCCCGAACCGAAACTCCTCCACCCCACCGAATCCCGACCCGGACGAGCCCGGCAACTCCGGTCGAAACGGTGACCAGAACTCCACCCCGCCGTCGAAGCCCGGCGACGGTCAGACCGCGAAACTGCCCGAGGGCAGCGAGGACCCGACGGTCAACCTGTCGTCGGGCGGCGAGGATTCGACCAAGAAGCTACCGGAGGGCAGCGAAGACCCGACCGTCAATAACCCGCCGCCGGGCGAGGCGTCGACGTCGAAGATGTTCGAGGGCAACGACGACCCCACGGTCAACATGTCGCGCGAGAACGCCTCGAACGAGCAGACTTTCGAAGGAAACGACGACCCGACGGTCAAGAATCCGCCGCCCGGTGAAGCGTCGTCCTCGAAGCCGTTCGAAGGCAACGAAGACCCGACCGTGCAGATGGAGCGCGGCAGCGAAGCCAAACCGCCGGGCAGCGAAGACCCGACGGTCGAACTGCCCAAGCCGCCGGGCAGCGAGGATCCGACCGTCGAGCTGACCCGGCCGAGCGAGACCGCGACGCTCGAATTGCCGCGGGTGCAAGAGGAAGTGCTGCCGGTGGATCCGGTGGCGGACTCCCCGTCGCTGCAGGCCGCGGCCCGCTTCCTGCGGGACGCCGTCAACGACCCGTTGGCCCCCGGCCGCGAGGTCAACGCGGTGCTGTTCACCTCACGACTGATGGACGCGCTCGGCCTCGATACCGCCGCGGCCCACCTCAACGATCCGCTCGCCCATTTCCGCGAGATCGCCGAAATGGCCAAGGCGCGCGGCTTCTTCGGCGACCCGGATGACGCGGCCCCGCCGCTGCCCATGCGCGAGGCCGACGACTATCGGCCGCTGACCCCCGAGGAGCTCTACGGTTCCGAGGAGTACTGGCGCACCGAGGCGGACCCGGAAACGCTGCGCGCCATAGAAGCGCATCTGCGCGAGACCGGCCTGGACCGCCGGCTGGCCGAGCTCGGGGCCGAGGAGCCGACCCGGGCCCTCGACCCCGCCGCCACGAGGCGCGAATTGCCCTCGAGCGCCGCGCATCCCGAAGGCGGCGGCGAACCGGTTCGGGAACGCCCGCTGGAAACCTGGTCGCAGCGCCCGCACGATCCGGAAGGCGCCGAATCCCGGGTCTTCACCCTCGAGGAGCTGCGGAACCGCCTCGCCGGTGAGTTCGGCCTGTCGGAGGAGCACCTGCAGCGGCGGAACCTGCCGGAGCTCGCGGGCGACCTGCAGTTCCGGAACCTGCTGCGGATCGGTGGACTCGAGGCCCTCGACCATGTGCTGAGCAGTCACGACGCCGCCACCGGCGCCGAACGCGAGCACCTGGCCCGGGTGCGCGACGAGTGGGCGCGCCTGCTCGGCATCCCCGAATCCGCCCTGGATCCGGCGCACACCACCGTCGAGCAGCGCGACGCGGTGCTCGCCGCCGCCCGCTCCGAGACCCTGCGCCGCGCGATGGATGTCGCCGACCTCATGGTCGCCGCCCTGCACGTCCCGGATTCCGAACACGCGCATGTGGTCCTGGAGACCGACGGCGAACGCCTGCACGCTCGCATCGTCGAATCGCCGGACGGCGCCAAGCGTGTCGAGCTGGTCCCGCGGCCCGAGCTCGGTCCGCTCCGTCCCGCGGCGAAGCCGTCGCCGAGCTGGATCGACAACCTGCTGCAGCGCCTGCAGCAGGGCTACCACGGACAGTCGCCGAAGTATCCGTCCGGTTCGCGCCTGGATTCCTCCGGAATCTCGCTGCTGACACTGGAATTCGGCTACAACGTCCTGCACGACCACGACTTCCTCGGGATGAAGCCCAACTTCAACCCGGTGCGCATCGGCAAGGAGATCCTGACCCTGTGGGAGGGTCGCGAGCACCTGCCGTTCGTGCGTCGCCTCACCCGCCGGGTCGCCGACATCTCCCCGCCGCAGATCCCCATGCGCACCGCGGACGGGGGCGAATACCGTCCGCACGTCACCGAGGCCGATCCGGTGCTGCGCGCCGAGGTCGAGGAGTCGCTGCGCCTGGCGGAGATGACCATCGAGTCGGAACTGCCCGAGCTGCGGCACGAACCGGTCGATCCGGTGACCGCCGAGCCCGAGCCGCACGAGTGGGGCACCGATGTCCCGCAGCCGCTGGTGGACGCCGCGGACGCACGTGACGCCGCGCTGGTGGATTTCGTGCACATGGCCCGCGAACTCCGCATCCCCCTCGCCGATGCCGATCCGCGGACCGTGCGGGCCGCGGTCGGGGAGGCGCGGTACCGGCTCATGCGCCGCGGCGGTGCGATCGAGGCATTGCGCGACGCCGGGCAGCGCTGGCTGCTCGAGAACGAGGTCATCCCGTTCAGCCGCGAGATCAGCATCTTCGACAAGGATCCGCTGGGCCGCTTCCTACGCGAGTTCGCCCATGCCCGCGGCATCGAGCTGGAGGAACTGAAGGCGCGGGTCCGCCGCGAGGAGGCGGGCGTCGGGCACGATGATCCGCCGCTGGAACTCCGTGCGCGCGAACCCCGCCCGTCCCTGCTCGACGTCGAGGGCGTCAACAATGGCGGCGAATGGGTGCCGCACTTCGACGATGTCGACCAGGAGTTGGTCGAGACCCGCGAGGGCGCGCTCTTCAAGCACGCGCTGCGCCGCGACCAGATGCAGGACGAGCGCTCGAACTGGGCGCAGTTGCTCGATATCGGGCTCGACCGGATCGAGACCCAGGCGGACCTGGATCATCTCGTCTCCGATCTGCGCATGGATATCCGCGACGGACGCGCCCGGATGCTCGAGTTCGCGGCCCTGGCCGACCGTTTCCTCGGCGCGGACGACCAGCTGCGCGAGCGCGTCCACGAGGTCTCCGATCTGGCGGCCCGGGAATGGGCCGACGCCAACGGCGGCGTCATGCTCGACCGCGACCACGGCGTGGCGCTGCTCCCGGGCGAGAACGGCGGCCCCGAACGCCTCGTGGTGATTCGCGGCGACGGTGAGCACGACATCCACCTCGTGGACGCGCTCGCCGCGCACCCCGATGTGCGTCGGATGCTGAATCACGGTGAGCTGCAACTGGAATACCGCAATATCGGGCTCGACGAGCACGGCAACGTCCACCTGGTCGGGGAAGCCGCACCCACCGTGCGGTTCCACGACGTGGACGTCGACGGCCACCCGCGACCGGTCGCGGTCATGCGGGAGGACGGCCGGGGCCTGCGGTTGGTGGAGCCCACACCGGAACCGGTCGCCACACCGCACGAGGCGAGCAATGAACCGGCCGTACCGCGCGATCCGGATACCTTGCGGAACGAGCGCAATGCGGTGGCGCGCCGGCTGTCGCTCGAGGTGGACTTCGACCTCGGCGAGAATCTGGGCCGCACCATCGAGTCGCTGCGGCAGGAGCTTTCGCTGCGCGCCTCGCAGCTGGAAGGCATGGCCGATTTCATCCGCACGTCGGATGCCATCGACACCTTCAACGATCTGGACGGCGCGCTGGGCAATCTCGCGAACCGGCTCGGCCTGGATCCGGAGCAGCTGTCGCCGCGTGCGGTGGCCGAGGCGTTCGGCGATCCGCGGTTCCGGATGGGGGAGCGGCGGCACCAGGCGTTCGCGGACCTGCTCGAGTACGCGGACGTGCTGCGCAAGAACGGTCACGAGACTGCGGTGCTCGCCGCCCGGGATCGGCTGGTGCGCCTGCTCGACGCCGATCGGGAGAACCTGCACGCTTCCAAGGCCGTCAAGGACGCCGAAAAGGTCGAGATCGTCGGGTTCGAGCCGGATACGAAGACCACGGTTGCGGACACGATCGCCAGGGCCTTCGAGAACATGGCGTTCCGCCCGGACGAGCGCCGGGCGCACGCCATCGACGCGCTGACCGACTACATCGAGGCGATCGCCGCGCTCGACCCGCATCGTGACGGGCTGCGCTACGACCCGAGCACGGATCCGCGGGCCGTCGACGGCGAACTGCCCGTGCACGATCCGAAGGGCCGTGAGTTGCTGAGCTCGTTGTACGGCGACTTCGTCGGCGAGCCGCCGCTGGCGAGCGAGCTGATCCAGGCCGGAGAGGTCTGGTCGCGCCTGCTGGGCGTGGACACCTCCAATATCGACAAGACGGTCAAGATCTACGAGAGCCGCCTCGGCAGCCTGCACGATCGGATGAGTCCGGCGCAGCTGCGGGAGGTGCTGCGCACGCTGACCGACACCACCGGCAACCGGGATGCGGCCTACCAGGTCTACCGCGACAGCGTCACCGATACGCGGAAACTCCTCAGCTCCGACCAGGTTTCGGAGATCGTGCGGGTCGTGCGCAAGGCCCGCGATATCGAGGTGTACGAGGCGTACCGCGACGGCAAGATCGAGAAGCACGAGCGGCTCAGCCCCAAGGAGTTCTCCGCGGCGGTCGATGCCATGCGCGGGGAGATCCAGGCCCGCAAGGCCGATATCGACCTGCTCGAACGACTCGCGACCGAGCATCACAACCTCACCAACCCGCCGGAACCCGAAGCGCCGCCCCGCGATCCGCGCACGGTCGGACCCGAACTCGCGGCGGCCCGCCACGAGCTGCAGATCGCCGAGGAGGGCCTCGACTACGCCAAGGGCCGCATGTGGCGGGAGCGCGAGGGGGAGGAATTCCGCCCGCTCGGCAACAGCGATCTGACCCCCGACAATCTGCCCGGCACGCAGGACTACCTCGCCAATCGCAACCGCGCGGAGGGCGGCGAGCTGCCGGGCAACGAGCAGCGCATCGACGACCTGTCCACGGCGGCAGCGGAATTCGACCGGGCGCAGAACCGGGTACAGGACCTGGAGACCGAACTGCGCCGCGGCATGGCGGCTGCCGCGGAGCCCGGGGAGACGCCCGCCGACGTTTGGCAGCGAGAAGCCGAATCCGCGCGCGCCGACCTGGAGGCGCTGGTCGACACCGATCCGGCCGCGCCCCACGGCATCGACCACGCCATCGACCAGATCGAACGCCTCTCCCGCATGCCGCTGGCCTGGGGCGACGTCTGGACCGACGAACTGGTCCCGCTGCGCGACGCCGTGCACCGCTACCAGCGGGCCGAGGAGTTCCTGGCCGCCGCCCGCACCGCCGAGGCCGATGCCGCCGCCGCGGCGGCCCGCGCCGCGGAGACACCCGAGCAGACCGCGGCCCGCGAACTCGCCACCGCCCGAGACGAACTCGCCGCCGCCGAAGCGCAGGGCGACACCGCCCGCCGCGACGCGGCCGCCGACCGCGCCGCCCGATGGGAAGCCGAGCAGCGCCGCATCGCCGATGCCGCGGCCGCCGACGCGGACACGCCCCAGACGGCCGCGCACCGTGCCCGCGAGGAGGCGCACACCGAGCTGCGCGCGGCCATCGAGAACTTCCAGCGCGCCACCGGCCTGGACGTCACCGAAGCCGCACTGGCCCCGGATCGCCTGCGCGCCACCATCACCGACCTGCTCGGCCGGGCCCACGGCAACCTGCCCGACGTGGTCCGCGCCTTCGACCGCCTCCAATCAGCGGCCGAGGCCTTGCACGCCGCCGACACCGTCGCCCACTGGGTCGACAACCACTACCCCGACCCGGTTCGCGCCATCGACCCCGGCGAAGGCGAACCCGGCGGCGGCCCGAAGCGCCTCGGCCCCGGGACCCCGCCCACCGACCCCACCGGTGGCGCCCCCGCCCGCCCCGGCCCCACCAAACCCGGCACCGACCCGGCCACGACGGCCAAGCAGCCCGAATCCGGCGCGCAGCCGGTCACGCCGATCACGCATTCGTCCACCACCACAACCCATTCCGGATCAGAAGAGTCCACCGGTACCCACAAGAACGGCTCGGATCAGACGGGCGAGCAGACCCACACCGCGCCGGAACAGAACGCCGCGCCCGAGCAGGCGAGTGCACCGACCGGGTCGAATTGGGTGGTCGTCGAGCCGGGAACCGTCCACACCTGGTCGGATCCGGCGTTGGCGGCTTGGGCCGACGGTGCGATGGCCCAGGCCCGAGCGGCAACTGAGCGGCACGATCTGATGATGGACGATTTGCACGCGATCGCGCTGGAGCTGGGCGTGAATCCGGATGGGCACGAACTGCGGGCACTGAAGAACCTATTGATGTCGCGGGTGGAAGAAGAGGGACAGCGTCAACAACAGCTCGGCCTGACGCCCGAAGGAACACCCGCTGCCGAAGGGATAGCCCGGAAGAACGCCACCGACCAGCGGGCCCGAGAGCTGTATGAGTACGGCAAACGAATTGCCCGTGCCACCAGCAAGGACGAGCAAGAGGCGCACGCCTTCCACAGAGCGGTCCAGGAGGCGGCGGCGAAGGACATCCTCACCACCCTCGGAGCGGAGATGTGGGGGACCGGCGTCGGGATCGTGCATGGCAAGAACGACATCGCCGTCGTCGTCTCCCCGAACCCCGACCCCCTTGCCTTCCTCGGGCGGGAGCGTCAGGAAGTCCTTGCCCGGGACAATATTCTGCTTGTCGCAAAACTGCTCACCCTCGACCTCGACGGCACCATTCACGTCCACGACCTCGACCTTCCGAACCCACCGCCGGCCCCGGAGTCCACCCCGCACTCAGGACCCCCGGCCAAGCCGCCGGCCAGCCCAGGGTCCCCCGGTCAACCCGGCGGCCCTGGCCATCCCGGGACGCCCGGTCAGCCGGGAGTTCCCGTGACCCACGGTGCCTCTGGGCAGTCCGTTGCCCCGGTGCATGCCAGCGTTGTTGGGCAATCCGGCGGTGCCGTCGAACCGACCAGCGCAGGCGGGAAAGGCGATGCCGCCCACAGCTCGCAGCCGACCGCGTCGACTTCGCCCACGCCGGAGCCGCCGACCGCGGTGGTCGTCACCGAGGTGACCACACCGCAAGCGGATCTCCACGGCGCCATCCTGTTCGAGGGCAACCTGCCGGACGGTCCCGACGCCACGCCGCTGTACCGCGGCGTCCCGCGTCTGCTGCCGGACGGCTCGGTGAACCCGGCCTACCTCGACGGTCTGCGCGGCATCGTCCCCGCCCGCGGCGACCTGGATCTCGACTACGACGGCCACACCTCCCATCTCGGCAGCCAGAGCGACGCCACCTCCTGGAGCCGCAGCCAATCCGTCGCGGCCCATTTCGCCGGTACCGACGGCCTGATCATGGAATGGCGCACCGGCGCACCCCCCGAGGGCGCGACCTGGCGCTTCAAACCGACCTACGACCTCGACGACCTCTTCTCCCAGGTCCTCATCCAGGGCACCCTCACCGACGCCCGCGCCATCCGCCACCTCCCGTCCGCCCCAACCCCCGAAACACCCCCCACCCCACCGACCCCCGAGCCCCCGACCCGCCCCACCCCGCCCCCGTCCGCCGTCACCACGGCCAGCCCATCCCTCGGCATCGACCCACCCACCCCCGCAAAACCGCACGCGGACAACGCCTCCCAGCTGCCACCTGTCGAATCACCGCAGGGTTCGGACAACCCAGGCGCGCCCGGTGACTCCACGTCCGCGGAGACGATTCAGCCCGCCGGTGCGGGAGAGCCCGGCAGCACCGACGGCACCGCAAAGCCGCAGGACGACAACGTTTCCCCGCTTCCGGATCCCCAAAAGTCTGAGGCCTCCGGCGACACATCCCCTCCCGCGAAGCCGACGCCTCCGACCGGAGACGATTCCGGCGGTTCGGAAAGCCAGGGTGCGCCTGGCGATCCGGCCAAGCCCGCTTCGGGTGATTCCGACGGGTCCGATAATTCCGGTGCGGCGGGCGACCCCTTGCACGTCGGTGCAGGTGATTCCGATGGGTCGGGTGCATCAGGCGACCCGGTGCAGCCGGATCAGGGTGATTCCGGTGGCGCGACTGATGGTTCCGAGCCCGCGGGTGCGGGGGAGCCCGATGGTTCCGGCGGAACCGGCGAGCATGTCGGTTCCGGACGCTCGGACGCGGATGATCCGGACGAATCGGGTTCCGGCTCGACCTCGGAACCGGATGCGGGCGACAGCGACCGCTCCGATGGCGACGCCTCGACCAACGACGACACCCCATTCCGCTACAGCCCGAACTGGCGCTCCCATCTGCCTCTCGTGCCGCACCAGTTCGACCCGGAGTTCTCCGACTACACCCCGAAGCCCCCGGAGCAGCCCGCCCCGTGGACCCTGCCCCCGGACCCCAACCCACCCCACACTCCTCCGCAGCCGCACCAGCCGACGCCACATCAGCCGACGCCGCAGCCGCACCAGCCGCAGCCGACCCCGCACCAGCCGACGCCGCAGCCCCATCAGCCGACGACGCCGCAGATGCCGGTCCCGCCGAATGCACCGCAGCCGCCCCATATCCCGCAGCCGCCGAACCTGCCGCAGCCCCCGCACATCCCGGGTGCGCCGCAGCAGCCGACCTCGCCGCAGTGGCCGCAACTGCCGCCCAACCCCGGCGCGCCGCAGTGGCCGACGAACCCTGGGATGCCGCAGGTTCCGACGAATCCGGGCATGCCCCAGGTCCCCGTGAATCCGGGCTGGCCGCAGTTGCCTCATCAACCGGGAGGTCAGCCGGCAGATCCGGGGCTACCGCATCCGCCGCAATGGCCGACGGATCCGAATCTGCCCCAGCAGCCTTCGCATCCCGGCGTACCGCAGCAGCCGACGCACCCTGGTGCGCCGCAGCAGCCGCAGTGGCCGACAGACCCTGGTTTGCCGCAGCAGCCCTCGCGGCCTGGCGTGCCGAACTGGCCTACGAATCCCGGTCTGCCGCAGGTCCCGGCCGACCCGGGTTGGCAGCATCAGCCGGGCGTGCCGCAAACGCCCTCGAATCCGGGTGGGTCGCATTTGCCGCAGTGGTTGACGGATGCGATGGGGTCTCGGATGCCCGTGCAGCCGGAGGTGCCGCAGCAGGGGCATCCGCATACCGATCCGGGTATGCCGCGGTGGGTGGCGGATTCGTCCGATGGCGGGAACTCGGGTGTGAATGGTGGCGGGCACGCGGGCGCCAACGGTGCCAACGGCGGCAACGGCGGCAACGGGATTGGTGGTGCCGGGCAGGGGTTCCCTGGTGGCGCGCCGATGATGCCGCCGCAGGGGGCGCCGGGTGGTGGGAACGGGAATGGGTCTCGTGGCAACAGCCGGTTCCCGCGGGCGTCGGGGCGGCCTGCTTCCGGTGGGCAGATCTATCTGCGGTCGCATTCCGGGTTCGGCGAGTACGCGTTGATGGATCCGATGACGGGGCAGTTGAGTGCCGCGCCGGTCGGGACCGCGGCGCCCGCGGGTGTGTTCGATGAGCTGGATGGTTTGCGGGTTGTCTTCTACCGCGATCCGGCGGCGGGGCTGGTCTTGCGGGTCGGTGATCAGGTGATCGAGTTGGATCGGATGGCGGCGGGGGCGTTGTGGGAGCGTTCGGGGCAGGGCTTCGTGCGTCTGGTGATCGGCAGTCCGGGCGATGTGCGGTGTGAGCTGCGGTACAGCGAGCGGCCGGCGGACGCGGACCTGGGTTTGCTGATTCGCGATGTGCTGTCGGATTCGTCGCGCCGGCTGGGGATCTTCGGGTGATCGCCGGTGAGGTGTTCGCCGATTTTTACGGTTCCGGCAACCGCACGGTTGTCCCAGGTATGTGATGCTGACAGTTGGTTTTCGGAACGGATGAGGAGGTTCGACGTGCGCGGTGAGCGCCCGAGCGAAGAGCAGCTGCGGCGGAATTTCGACACGATCCTGGCCGATGTGCGGGAGGGGCGTGGCGTCCGGACCGCGTCCGGTCTGGATTCGCCGACCGAGGACGCCCTGTGGGCGATCGCGAAGGCGTACCCGAATGTGTCGGAGGACCTGGTGACCGCCGCCCGCGAGTCCTTCGCGGGTCAGCTCGACGGCAGCAATGCCGCCCGCTGGCGCGCGGAGCTGGAGCGCCGGTTCGCCGAGCGCAAGCGGACCTCGGACAGTTAGCGACGATCCCGCGTGCCTGTATCCCGCGAGTTCAGTGAAAACCATTCCGGCACTATGGATTCCGACCGGCATTCCGAATCCGGCACACCCGCAACCGATTCCTCCTCGGCCGCAGCCGATTTCGGTATCGACAAGGCCGATTACGAGGGCCCGCAGATCCACCCGCTGTCCGCGGTTCTCGGTGCGGACCCCGCCCAGGGCGCGAACGAAACCCCGTATACCCCAGGGGAACCCAGCCCGGACGTCGGCTTCAGCATGGCCGCCGAGGAACTGGACGTCCCCGAGCGCGCCCGCCGACTCGCCCACCGCATAGCCGCCGAACTCCAGGAGCTGGCCCCCGAGGGCTGGACCCGGGTCCGCGCCGCCTTCGCGCTGGCCGCGTCCGGCCAGCGCTCCCGCATCCTGTACTCCGACGACGATCAACGCCAGGCCCTGGTCCCCGCGACCGACACGATCATGACCCTGGTGGTCTCCCACCGCCGCCTCTCCGCCGAACTCGGCGACCCGTGGTGGCGCCTGGAACTGGACCTCACCTCCGAGGGTGCGCTGAGCGTCGACCACGATTACGGCGACGACCCGTTCCCGGACGACCAGCTGTTCTCTCCGCAGGAATACCTGGCCGACCTCGAGGCCGCCCCGCGCGAGTCCCTCCCCACCTGGCTGGCCGCCTATGTCGGCCACGGCAACCGCCAGTCCCGTTCCCCGCGTCAGGCGGCCGAGCAGGCCCGCGCTGATCGCGAATCCGGTTATCTCCCGGTGGTTTCCGAGGACGACTTCCCGCCGTTTCCCCTGCTGTGGTCGCGCTGGTCGGCCATCGCCGCCGCGTTCGTGGCGGTCGGCTCGGAGTGGGGCCCGCGGGTCCTGCCGTCCTTCGGCTGGTTCGAGGGTTCCCGCCGCTCCGGTTCCTCCCTGTACGAGCTGCCCGGCGGCCGCGCGGTGCTGTCCGGCGGCGTCTGGAACGCCCCGGAACTGGATGTCGCCTACAACGGCAAGACCCCGCTGCCCCGCCTGTACGCGGGCGCCCCCGAATGGGTGGCGAACCCGGTGCTGAACACCCGCGCGGGCGGCGGCCTGCTGAGCTTCTGTTACTGGTGGGAGCGCGGCCGCTGGTACCGCGGCGAGTCCCCGTCGGGTGTCGATGTCGCGGTCGCGGTGCCCGGCATCTGGACCGCCGGCACCGTCGCCGACGTGATCTGCGACCTGCTCACCGAACACCCCTCGGAGGAATTGCGTTCGGCCGTCACGAGTTTCGTGGATGCCGCGCAGCGTCGTGACGTCACCCACGCCCAGCTGTACGAGGTCTTCGGCGACGCCGCCGATCTGGACGCCGTGCACTACCAGCTGGCGCTGGCAGGTGTGGCACGCCTGGGCCCGGAACCGATTCCGCAGTCCGAGGCGTTGGAGATCGTGCGCCACCACCTCACCACCGAGGGCATCGACCCCGCCGCTTTCCCGCCGGATCGCCTACGCGCGGAACGGCTTACGGTCGGCTGGTTGGTGTACGTTCCGGTGGAGCCGGAGGAGGTCGTGCTGGATCGCGCGCTCTTCTATGTCGCCGATGACGGTGTCCTGGAAGCGGCGACCTCCAGCACTCCGGCGTCGGTCTATCTATCCGGTTTCGAACAGCGTTTCCGCCAACGGCATTCGTAGCGGGATCGCGGCCGACGAGTGGAGTATCGGTGGTGTCGGGCCTTATCGTCGGGATGTCGCGCGAGTTGGGAGTGAGACGTGGGCAATGATGACGGCAAGAACACGAACAATCGTTGGCTGGCGCTGGTTCCGCAGGCTCAGGCGGACCAACTCCAGTTGGGCCACGGTGTAGCGCTCGACGCCGCGAAGGTAGCCGCGGCGACGGCGAATGCCCTGGCGTTCGCCAAGAGCTACGTGGAGCTCCTCACCAAGCACAAGGGGTTCAGCGACAACGGCCGACTGGAGCAGCTGCTGAGCCTCAAGACGCGCTTCAACGACCAGGGCGGCCGCCTCGGCGCCATTCTGGATCATTACGTCGAGCTGGTGAATGCCATGGCCGACACCATGATTCAGGCCGACAAGACCTACGACGCGCACGAGGAAGACGCCGCCGCCAAGTTCACCCGATTGAAGCGGGAGGCCGGTGGCGGCGCGGTCGAACCGGTCATGACCGGTGGCACGATTCTCGATCTGCCCGGGGATTCCACGCCGCGCATCGACGAGGACAAGAAGGGTCATCCGAACCTCTACGACATCGCCCACGAGAACGGCCATTACGAGGCGATCGACCCGGAGAACCCGTTCGCCCACGATGACCTGGACTGGTTCTATGAGGCGGGCGCGGGGATGCAGCCGCAGATGGTGGCGGATTTCAGCGCGACCTGGAACACGGTCGCCGAGAGGGTCGACACGAGCTTCGGTGCGCTGAACAAGCAGCTCGGCAAGATGGTGACCGACAAGGCCTGGACCGGCGCGGGCGCGCAGGGCGCCGTCGACGCCGCCAACGCCTTCAAGGATCAGGCGAGCGCGCTCACCGACGACCTGCGTGCGATGGCGGCCAACCTGAACTACGTCGCGGGCTGGCTGGACAACACCAAGGCGATGATGCCCCGCAACAAGCCGAACGACTTCGACTACGACCACTACCAGCGCATGCAGAACATCATCAAGGCCGCGCAGCTGGCCTTCCAGCACTGGTATGTGCCGGGTTTGATCGGTGCGAGCCAGGCGGTCCCGAAGTTGTCGGACGCGACGGTCGCGAAGCCCAACCTGGACCCGCCCACTCGGCGTTCGGATGTGGGCGGCGGCCAGAACAACAACACTGGCGGCGGCGCGCAGAACCGTCTCGGTGGCGCCGGCACGCCGAATCTCGGCAGCATGCCGAACAACAAGATCAACCCGAACGGCGTCAATCCCAACGGTACGAACCCCAACGGCACCAACCCCAACGGAATCAATCCGAACGGGACGAACCCCAATGGGACCAACCCGAACGGCACGAATCCCAACGGCACCAACCCGAATGGGACGAACCCGAACGGCACCAATCCCAACGGCACCAATCCCAATGGCACCAATCCGCAGGGGAATCCGTCCGGAACCAACCCGAACTCGAACTCCGGCCAGTCCAGTCAGGGCATGTCGCAGCTGTCGAGCGCGCTGCAGCAGGGCATGCAGGGCCAGACGAGCCTGCAGACCACCGAGCAGCAGAGGAAGCAGCAGCAGGAACTGAAGGACAAGCTGAAGGACTCCCCGCTGGCGGGGATGCCCAACCTCGAGGACCTGAAGAAGGGCCTGGGTGGTGGCGGAGGCGGTGGCGGCGGTGGTGGCGGCGCGCCCAAGCCGATGCTCGAGACCTCGCGCCTGTTCCCGCGCGCCGCGCTGGCCGAGACCGCGGAAGCGACCTCGATGGGCGTGGCCCGCGCAGGTGTCGCGGCGGGCTCGACCGGGATGGGCGGTATGGGCGGCGGTGGCGGTATGGGCCCGATGGGTCACGGCGCCGGCGGTCAGGGTCAGGGCGGCAAGGACCACAAACGCCCCGAATTCCTGGATTCCAGTGAGTATCTGGATGAGGCGATGGGCACCGCGCCGGTGGTGGCCAAGCCGGTGGTCGAGGGCTGACGGTGCGGTCCTGGTCCTTCACCGATCTGGAGTTCCTGGTGCTGTGGGAGGCGCTCGGCGAGGAGCATCTGCCCGAGCCGCTGTTCTTCACCAGCCGCGCCCCGTTGTGGAGCACGTTCCAGGACAGCAAGATTCACGCCCGCGACAGCCTGCGTGCCCGCCACGACCCGGAATTCGACGAGGTGCTGCGCGCGCTGCACACCCCGGATGTCCGGGTGGAGCTGCGCGGCTGGGACGGCGCGGATTGGCGCGCGCCCGAGTCGAGCATCCGCGCGATCGGGGTGCGTTCCGGCGACGCCGGATACCTGGTCGTGCAGGAACCCGGCGAAACCATCGGCCGGGCAGCGGGATTCACGGTCACCGAGTTCTGGGCGAGTGATCTCGCCGAGCAGGTCGTGGGCCTGCTGCCGGAGGTCCCGGCGGGCCGCGGCGGTGACCTGGTGCTCGCCGAGGCCGAGGACGGGGTCGACACCGACTACGGTTTCGGCCTGTCCCCGGCGCACGAGACCCTGGAGGGCGGGGTGGTGGACCGCGCCGCCGACTTCCTGGCCGTCGCCGCCTCCACCCTCGGCACCATCGATGTGGTGCAGGGCCGTTCGCGTTTCGGCCCGCGCGGCATCACCCGGCATCACCTGCAATGGCGTGATCTGGCCGAGGACGGCCGCTATCTGATCACCGCCGACCATCCACCCGTGGCCATGGCCGCCGATCACCGCCGCGTGGTCACCGAGGTGAACACCCGGATCGCCGAAGTGGTCCTGGCGGTCGCCGACGAATGGGAGACGAACCGATGACCGCCGAGGAATTCCCGAGCGAGTTCACCCTGTCCTCACGGACCGGTGCGATCGTGGTCACCACCACCGAACAGGGCTTGCCCCGGGCGATTTCGGTGGAACGGGACCGCTTGCGCCAGGATCCGGAGCTGCTGGCGTCGGAGATTCTGCGCCTGTGCAAGCAGTCCGCGGCCCGCGCCGGTGTCGAGCGGCGCGCCCAGCTACGGGCGGCGGGGCTGTCTCCGGAACTGTTGGCGCTGACCGGCTTGCCGACCACCGACGATGTGACCAGACAGGAGTACGTCGAGGAGCAGGATTACGAGACCGAGCCCGACAGCTGGCTGCGTCCGATCTGAGCACGTGTGAATAGACCTGTGAAATATACAGTGCGGCAAGTTGATCCGCCGTACCTTTGATCACCTGGGGAATACCCGGTGTTCACCGGGCTGTTGGTCAATTAGTGAACTCTTCGTTATGCCGGGCGATTCACCGCTCTGTATAGTTCGAACCGAAATGATCTTCCTGATGGGGGTCTCATGAGCCATCTCGTTGCCACTCCGGACGCGATTCGCGCATACGGCGATGCTTCGGCCGCCATGGCCACCGCGGTGGCGAGCGCCGCCGCGGTCGACCAGGTCGCCACGGTCGCCGCACTGGTGCCGGTTTTCGGCCTCATCGGCCAGGACTTCCTGCTGAGTTACGCGGGCGCGCAGGGCAATCACCTGTCGTCGGTGGCGGAGCTGGCGGCCGTGCACGCCGGGACCGCGGTCACCGCGCACGAGGCCGCGGCGTCCTACGAGGCCGTCGACGGCGCCGCGGGCGTCGACTTCCTGTCGCTATCGCGGGACCTGTGAGCACGCCCTTCGACCAGGGTTCGACGGGAGCCGCGCAGGCCGCTCCCACGGTGGCGAGCGGGCAGTCGGTGGCGGATGCCCTGCGCGACACCGCTTTCGCGCCGCTGCTGGACTCGCCGGTCGCCGAGGTGCTTTCGACGCTGGGATTGCCCGCGCTGCCGCAGATTCCGGCGCTGCCCCCGATGCCGGACATGCCGCCACTGCCGACCCTGGATCTGACCGCGCTCACCAAGCCGCTCACCGATCTGGCCTCCACGTTCGGCACCGGCCAATTGGGGCAGGGCCTGGACGCGTCGCAGATGCTCTCGGGTGTCTCCTCGGCCTTGCAGCAGGTGATGTCGATCGCGCAATCGGTGATGTCGCTGGCCAATTCGAACTCCTGGGAGGGTTCGGGTGCGGCGGGCGCTGCCGAGAAGGGCGCGGCCGCCCAGACCAACGCCCTGGAACTGGAAACCCAGAACGGGCACCAGAAGACCGTCATGGCCGGCGCCGCGGGCTCGGTGGCGGTGGGCAGCGCGATGATGTCGGCCATCATCACCAAGTTCGTCACGGGTGTCACCCTGGCCGCCCCCTTCATCGCGACCCCGCCGGGTCAGGCGTTCCTGCTGTCGCTGGCCAGTGAGACGGCCGCCGAGGCCACCGCGGTGGTGGCCAAGACCCGCACGGAGATGACCGTGCACAGCGCGAACATGACCACCGCGGGGCACAAGGTGAAGGTCACCGACGCGCCGAAGGGCGTGGACTCGCTCTCGCAGGTCACCCAGCTGTTGAGCGCGATCGCGCCGTTGAGCAGCGTCGCGGGCCAAGGCGCGCAGACCTTGCAGCAGTTGCAGTCGATCGGTCAGCCCTCGACCGTGCAACCGGTGCCGGAGACGGAACCGAAGACCACGCAGCCGGGTCCGGGTGGACTCGGTGGCGGTGGCGGGCTCATGCCGATCGGTGGCCTGGGTGGCGGCGCGGGCGCGGCCCCGCTCGGCCAGACCAGCCCCCGGACCATGAGCGCGACCACCACCCCGCCGGTCGCGGTCCCCGCCCCGGTGCCCGGGGTCGGCGGCGCCGGTATGGGCGGTGGCATGGTGCCGCCGCCGATGGGCGCGGCGGGTGCCGGTGCCGGGCTGGCCGGTGACGCCGACGAGGAAGTGCGCACCAACCTGGTCACCGGTGAACATGGCGACGAGGTCGTGGGCGAGCTGGGCTACACGGGCGTGCCGGTGATCGGCGCGGTCGGCACCAACGGCCCGCGCCCGGCACAGTGATCCACCGCGCGGACCGGTGATCGACACCGCGGAAACCGGCTCGGTGTCCGTCGGTGCGACACGGTAGGATTCGCGGCGAAAGGGAGGGACGATGAGCGAATTCAACTTGGGCGGTGTGCGTTTCGACGCGGACACGGTGCTGGCCGCCGCCGCCGACCTGGAAGCCGTGGCCGATCGCCTGGAGGCCGCGCTCGGCGCGGACGCTCAGGCCCTGGCCGTGCCCGCCGCGGGCTCGGACAAGGTGTCGCTGTCGGCCGCCGAGACCCTCAGCGCCGTCGGCGTGTCCTTCGTGGACCAGAGTGGCGGCGGCATCGACGAATTGCGCAAGCTGGCCGCCGTCGTGCGGCAGCAGGCCGCCATCTTCGGCAAGGTCGAGACCGACAACTCGACCGACTTCACGAACCTCTGACCGGATCGCGGTGAACGCCGCGGGATTACTCCGATTCGCGTGAGCGAGACTCCATCTCGCTCAGCATCTGGTCCGTCTGCGCATGCCAGCGGGCGGCATTGCTGCCGTCCAGTTGGCCGGCGAAGGCGTGGCGCGCGGCCTCCACGAGTTCATCGGTGGCGTTCGGATGGGCGCGGGCGACAGCTCGGAGTGCGGTCCGGGTCTCCTCGTCGAGCCCGGTCGAGCTGCGCAGCCCCTGTCCCGCCAGGGCCCGGGCCAGCATGCTTTCGAAGTTCAGCTTCAGTTGTTCCTGGCTGGGACGGCCATGCCGCACGTCCGTCTCCTTCTGCTTCGGCGTCCGGGCCCATCGTATCGAGCTGTCCGATACCCGTGCGGTGCCCGGCTCGCGTTCCGGGATCTCAGAGTTCGAAGTGCCGGGGCTCGCCGGAGGTCAACTGCCAGTCGTCGGCGAGCAGTGCGTCCAGTGCCGCCTGGAGCAGCGCGTGCTCCGCGCTCCCCGCTTCGAGCCACCGCCCCCAGTTCACATCGAGTGTGAGGACCAGGATGCTGTCGAACCAGATCCTGAAGGTGACCGGTGGCAGGTAGGGGGCGGCGTCGGGGAGCGGTCCGAGCCATGTGGTCCCGTCCGCCTCGGTGGTGACGGGGAGGTTCAGGGTGTCGTCCCACAAGGTGACCGAGAGGACGTCCGAGCTCGGCGATTCGTCGGTCCGCACGAAGCGGGTAGTCGCACCCAGCGGGGCGATGCTCTCGAACATCACGAAATACCCTGGCGGGCAAGTGATCGTGTCCAGCGCCTGCCGGTAGGTGCCGATCAAGTCCGCATCGGTGAGGACCGGAAACCGTGTGACGACAGCCGGTTGCGGGTCGTCGCCCTGCGGCGCCGTCGCATCCGCTCGCAGGACTTCCCAGTACTGGTCGGAGGGCTGCGGGTCGTCCACATTGATGTAGGTGTCTTCGATCGCGCAGGTGAACCACAGATCGAAGCCCGTGGGGCGCACGACATTCGCCAGATGGTCGCGCACTCGGAGCGCATCCGCGAACAGCACCTCGGAGCTCTCGACGTCCGCGGGAAAGCCGCGGGTGAAGGTCAAACTCTCACCGTGCGGCCGATACTCGCTGAATCCGATCACTGGACCTTTCTCCATACATCACCCTCTCGGACGATCTGTCCGAGCAGGTTGCCATTCTCGTCCACGAAGCGAACGGCATCGAGGTTCGCCAGGTTCGGGTGCAACTTCTTGTTGACGGTGAAACCCCGGGCCAGCTCGTCGAGGAGGTTCCCCGTCTTGCGGACATTGCCGTTCGGGTCGACGATTTCATAGTCCCATCCGTTCGCGCCGAACCGCCGTTCGTTGCCGCCGCCCAGCGGCTGGACGCGCCCTTGCGATGGAGTCTCGGGCATGACCACCGTGGTCTCGGCGGACGGTATCCGGTCCGGCACCGGCGCCACGGCCTTGTCCGCGCCGTGCAATGCGGCGCCGTGCAGGCTCGTCGCCTGCTCGGGCAGGTGTTTCATCCGTTCGATCTCGACGCGTCGCTCGACCGTCGTCGACCCATCGCTCGTGGTGCGCTCGACGAGGATGTCGAACGACCTGTCACCGGATACACCGGGATTGAACCGGACGCTCAGGTCCGGGTCGTTTCGGACCTCGAAGGACAAGCGGTCGAGTTCGGTCAGCTCGGCGGCCTTGTCGAGAACCTGGTCCATATCGCCGACTCGGGCCCGCGGGGCGGTCTCACCCATCCAATCCTCGAGCCCTCCCACGTTGCCGCGGTCGACTTCGCGGTTCACCAGGTCCGTGAACTTCTGCGCCAGGTCGGGACGCCCCGCGTTCTGGAGCGCGCTCGCGATGTCCTGGGCGTCCTGGTGGAAGTTCCCCTGGTATCCCGGGAGCGGCTTGATCGGATCGGGCGCGGGCGGGTCGACGTCCTCGGGACGGGGTAGCAGATGCTCGTGGTTCTGCTCCACGTACTTGGCGAGCGCCGCGTCGTGCTCGGTGAACGATTGCCATGCCGGGCCCCAGTTGTCCTGCTCGCGCAGGCCGATGCTGTCGACGAGTTCACCGAATTTCGCACGTAGCTCTGGCAATTCATGAGCTCGGGCGGGATCGTTGGTGGCCGCGAAGATGTCATTGATGTGTGCGCGGACCTGCTCGAATCGACCCTTCAGCTGCTCGTGGCCGGGAGAAGCTTCCTCCGCGAGAGGCAGGAAGTCGTGCGAGTATTCCGCGAGGTAGGTGGACAGCGCCCGGTCGTGTTGGTCGAACAGCTGCCACCTGGCACCGCTGTTCTCGGAGTCGCGCAGACCGAGACTGTCGAATTGTTCCGCGAATCGCTCACGAAGGTTCGTCGATTCGTCGGCTCGGGCGGGATCGGCTGCGGTGCGATCGATTTCCGTTGCCAGGCTGCGCAGGTTGTCGAAGCCGTCGCGAAGTTCCGGTGTCAGCTCGCCACTGTCTCGCGCCTGTTCACCGATCGGCTGTTCGGGCCGGTTCGAGTCGGAGGGCGTCGACCCGGGGTCTCGAGGTTCGTCAGGGATCCCGCTGCGGGCCCTGCCGCGTCTTTCCGGGGGTTCCGGTCTCGTCGGCGCATGCTCTTCCGGGAGGCCCTGCTGCGTCGCCTCCCAGAATCGGCCGCTCACAGTGCGTTTGAGTTCGGTGCTGAGCGCCGCTTCCTCCGGGTGCATGGCCCGGTTCTCGTCCTTGGCCAGCGCCTTGAAGTCGCGCTGCACCTCGTAGAGCGCGTGCTCATACTTGGCGACCGCGTCGATGTGGCTCAGATGCAGGCGCAGTTCGGCGATGTGGCCGTTCTCCAGCTGGACTTTCATCTGCAGGTCGCGGTAGCCGGAGGGGGTGGGGCGGTCGAAGCGGTCCTCGAATTCGACGATCCGCACTCTGGGATCGTTCTCGATCATCTCGAGCGCGCGGTAGGCGTCGGAGACGTGGTCGAAGACGATCTTCGCGCCGACCAGGTCGGTCAAACGGGAGACGTCGCCGTCGTATCCCTTGATCTTGTCCCAGGCCCGGGTCTCGTCCTTCGGGGCGTCGCGCCACCCGGGCGTGCCCTCGGTCTCCCGCGCGATGTCCCGCACGACGTCATTGAGCGCGTCCTGCGAAGCCCGCCAGATGTCGTACTGCTTCCGCAGGAACTCGCCCTGGTACTCCGGGTCCTCGATTCGGCTGTAGTCGAATTCGGGCTGCCTGCGGCTCGATTCGGGCACGTCGGCGATCGCGTCCCGGATCTCGTGCGACATCGCGCGCTCTGCCGAGGTCAGCGGGGTCGGCTCGATGTGGACCGGTTCCGCCAGCGCCGATTCCGGTCCGCGCTCCGCGACCGCTCTGACGGCATCGTGCAGGACCGGCAGGCCATCGGGGTGGGTGAGCAGTGACGCCAGCGTTTTCGGGCGTTCCAGCAGCGAGCGTTCGAGGTGTTCGTTGCTCCGGAGCATTTCGGCCAGCTCGGGATGCTGGGGGAGCAGATCCCGGACGACGGCGCTGACCGGTGTGTCGACACCATCGATCGAGGTGGTGATGCCGAGTTCGTCCGCGCGGTCCAACGCCGCCGAGACGCGAGGCTGCTCCAGATAACTCTCGGCATCGGGCGCGGAGGGCCCACCGGCCTCGGGTGAGTCGGGCGCGGTGGCGGGGCCTTCGTGCTCGCCACCCGGCTCGGAGGGACTGGGGGACTTCCCTTTTCGTGGACGCGGGTCCTGGACCGTGTCGTCGGGACGATCCTTGAAGCCGTCCGGCTTGCTCCCGTGGTCGCGGGCGCTGTCGAGGAGGTGGTGGTACAGGACTCGGGCGGGCTCGGTGGCGCCTTCACCGTGATACTGGACGTCGGTGAACGCCTCGGCCACAGCCTCGGGGCCGTCGAATCTGCCGTTCTCGTCGAAGCTGTAGCCGCTGAGCTGGTCCAGCCACTCGTGGAACGCGTCCTTGTCCATCCCGCCGCGGGTGGCCTCGAAATGGTCCGCCAGAGCCTTGTAGGCGGTCAGCTCGGCGTGTTCCTGGGACTCGATGGCGAGCACATGGCCGAACTCGTGCACCAGGGTGGAGTGAATCGGACGGTCGGCGGATCCGGGGACCAGATGACCGTCCGCCTCGTCTTCCGCGATCTCGCGGGCCATCCGTTCGGGATCGAGCGCGTAGTCCCGGTCCAGGACCACCTCGTCGGTGTACATGCGGCCCGACGGGCTGTGCCCTTCGTACGTCGCGGCGTAGGTGCCGGGGTCGCCGATCGAGTCGATCGACACCTTGCGCAGATCCACGTCCGGGTAGCGGGTCAGCATCTCGTCGATGGCGCGGGCGAACTCACGCGCTACCTCGGGGTCCAGTAGTGGGTGGTCGAAGCCCGACACTTCGAGGTTCCATCGCTTCGCGAGTTCGTCCGCGACCTGGGTGCTGTCCCGGTGCGACCACTCGTCCTCGGGGCGTGGCGACCAATCACCTTCTGCTGGACCAGGTTTCGATGGGTCCGCCGGTGTGTGCGAGTCCTGCGCGTCGGTGGGTTTCGAGTTCTCGTGGGCGCGGGCCCTCGAATTGTCGCGCGCATCGGGGGAATGCGTCCTGGCCTCGTGGCTCCCCGGCTCACCCGGCATCGTTGTCACGACGAGAGCGGGTGCGGGCGTCTCCGGCGCCGCGTCGCCGCTGTCGGGGCGTCCGCTGTCGCGGTGTTCGTTCTCGCGCTGACCCTCCGCCGTCGGCTTGTCGCGCGGTTCCTGCTGGGACTGAGGCTCTTTCGGCGTCTGCTCGGCGTTATCCGGTGTCGAATCCTCGGGCCGGGTCCCTTCGGGATCTCTCCGCGATGGGTCCTTTTCGGGCGACTTGCTCGTGGGGTCGGAGCGGTCGGTCGGCTTCGCCGGGGACTGCTCCGGCTTCGTGGTGGATTCTGGTGGTGTAGCTCGTGTTTGGGTATCGGAGGTAGCTTCCACGGGCCGGGCCTCGGGGGTGCGGCCCACCGGCGCGGCTCGGTCCTGGGTGCCCGAGACCAGATTGCCGCGATGTTCGGTCGGAGCCGTTGTGGCGCGCGGTCCTTCACCTGCCGGTGCTGCGGGGGTACCGGCACGTGGTGCGGCCGGTTCGGACACCTTGGGGGACGATTCGCCGAGTTTCGGGCCTGCATCGAGTTTCGCGCCCGTGTCCCCGAGTTTCGGGCCTGCATCGCCGAGCTTGGTGCCCGCGTCCCCGAGTTTCGTGCCCGGATCACTGAGCTTGGTGCCCGTGTCGCCGAGTTTCGCGCCCGTATCGCCGGGCTTGGTGGCCGTATCGCCGAGTTTCGTACCCGCGTCGCTTTGCCGCGGTCCTCCATCACCCGAGGTCGAGACGTTGGTTCCGAGATCATGGCGCGGGGCCTCCGAGCTGGGCGTGTCCCGCTCTCGGGTCGTGCCGTCCGCCGGTTCGTGGTTGACCGGCTGATCGGTCGCCGCGGCGGGGTGAACATCGTGCGGTGCGTCGTGTTCGGGCTGGACGCTGTGTTCGGGCTGCTCGCCCGCCGTCCTGACCTCCGGTTCCGGGGTATGCGGGGCACTGCCGTCGGGACCGCTCCCGGCCGTGACCGCGCTGTCTCCGGGAGCGCTGTGTCCGTTCTCCAGCCCATGGTTCGCGCCGCCGCCCACGCCCATGGCCAGGCCGCCGATCAGCAGCTCGGTGTGGAACGTCTTGTCGACCTTGCTCCAGTCGCCGCCGTTGTCGTAGAGCTGGATCCCGAGTCCGGTTCCGTACATGCCGACGGCGCCCATTCCGCCACCGACACCGCCGGCGATGGCCCCGCCCAGCTTCGACGGGAGCCGCGTATCCCTCAGCAGGTCGCCCACTTTCGCGTGGAACGGCGCACCGACGGCGCCGCCCACGCCCCACTGGAGGCTGGTCTGGAAGGTCTGCTTCAGGTTGAAGCCGTCGTCGCGGTGGCCCTCCAGGATCTGGATGAACTGCGTACCGGCATCGAGCCCGGCTCCCATCGCGCCGGCGCCGATGCCCGCGGTGAGGGATTTTCCGCCGTACTTCAGGGCGGTCTCGAGCAGTGGCTTCGTCGCCGCCTGGGCGGCGAGCTTCTCACCCAGCGGCACCGCGATCTCGCGAAGCAGCGGCTGGGCGAGGGTTTCCAGGGCGGCTCGGGCTCGGAGCAGTCCGATCCGCTCCATGACCTTCTCGGCGAAGATGCGCAGGATCCCTCGCGCGGTGAGCAGCACTTCCGGAACAAGTGCCTCGCCGAACAGGGTCACGCTCAGCTGGAGCACGGTGTACAGCGTGAGGAGCGCGAAGATCTCCGACTGGATCTTGGCGTACTCGATTTCCGTTGCGGTGGCGCGCGTATCGTGGCCGAGCTGGTTCAAGCATTCGACCAGCTTCTGGATGGAATAGTCCTTGCCGTCGAACAGCGTCGCGAGCTCGGCGCTGACTTTCACCGCGCCGTCGCTGTCGTAGAACTGGGGCAGTCTGCCGGTGACGGCCCTCAGGTCGGGTTCGAGCTTTTCGAGGTCGGCCGCGGCCTTCTTCCAGGCGTCACCCAGATCGAAGAGTGCGTCCTGATCGCCCTTCGGATAAGACATTCCGAAGTTGAGGGCCGCCATCAGCCAGTTCGGTAGGTGGTCTCCAACCCAGGTCCATCCGGACAATCATCGGCCTCCACTTCGCGGCTGATCGTAAGGTCCGGGCTCCCAACCGGATTGGAAGATTCTTCGATTCACCCTACCCAGAGTGCTTCTGCCGGTCCAATTCTCGCGAGACTACCGGGCTTCGCCCACCCAGGTGTAGTGGAAGGTCGGAGCCTCGCCCGCGCTGCGCCGGGCGAATTCCTCGTCCCAGGCCCGGAAAGTCGTGCGATAGAGGTCGGCGATCCGGTCCCGCTCCTCGGGTGTGAGTCGCCGCCGCTCCTGCTCGGCCCGCTCGAATATCGCGTCAGCCTGGCGGTACATATCGAAAATCGGGCCGTCGCCGCGAAGATAGGTGCTGCGTTCTTCTTCGGTCACCCGCATGAAGCGCTCTTCGCTCAGTGCCGAGAAGTCCAGGTCCGCACCAGATTTGAGGACCGCATCGATATCCTCCTCCGACGCCGGTTCGAAAGCGCCGGTCCGGATGTTCAACCGCTGCCCGATCACGTTGCCGTGCTCGGGCTCCTCGAGGCGAATGGTGCCGTTGCGGAACCGGAAGAAGGATGGCGACTCATTCAACCAGAGCATGGTGCCTGCCTTTCGGGATCTTCCGCGTGGTCGAGGCACATCATCGCATCGGCGGGCCCCGTCCGATCATTCGCCGGTGCCAATTCACCAGCCGGGCGTCGCGGCATCCGTGCGTGCTCGGGCTTCGGGATCGTGCTCGAACTCCTCGACATTCTCGAATCGCGGACCCGCATCGGCGTCGGGTGCCCGGCGTTCGGCGGCATTCGGCGGCGCCATCGAAACCTCAGGGGGAGTGGGCATCATGGCCTGGATATCGGGCATGAGCGGGAAGACCTCGGACAGTGTCGGGATCTTGGCCTGCTCCGCCTGCAACTCCGCCAGGATCTCCTGCGACTTCTGCTTTACCTGCACGGCGGCTTCCTGCGCCGCAGCGGTAATAGCGGTGGCGATCTCGGAATAGGTCAGTTCGCCGATGTCCGCGGAGAATTCGGTCTTGATCACAACACCGTCGGCATTCACGGTGACCGTGACTCGCCGCCCGCCGGAACGTGCGCTCGCCGTCAGCCGGGCTCGGTCCCGCTGTGCCCGCGCGACGGCGGCGAAACTGCCCTGCACCATCTCGACCAGGTCGGCCAACTGCGCTTTCGCGGTCTCGTTCGTCATGGATCAGAAACCGTTCTTGTTGGCTTCTTCCATGTTCTCGAACTTGGTCGCGGCGTCACGCAAGCCCTTCGAGTACTGCGCCAGCAATGTCGTCTTCGACCCGAGCGCGGCCAGCAGCCCGGGCTTGCGCGCATCGTATCCGCTCTCGCCCTCGGCGAACTGGTCGCCGAATTCGTCATGGCCCCAGACGCCCTCGTGAGCGTCCGCGGCCGCGGTGATCGCGTTGAGAATACCTGTGACCTTGGTGTTCACGTCATCGAGTCCACCTGCTACGGAACGCATTCCGGCGATCTCGACCTCTACCTTGCTCACGTCGAACCCCCAATGTTCACCAGACCATCAGGTTGCGATCATATACGCGTTTACTCGGCGACACCCGCCAAGATCAGCTGAAAATAGGCGCTGTCGAGATCGATATCGGCGCCCACCAGCGATCGGGACAGCAGCGTGCGCGTCACGGTGCCGGTCTCGGCTGCAGCGATCAGCGCTGTGAGCCAGGACGACGCATTGCCGTCGAATACCTGTGTCAGCACGTCGTAGACGGCATCGTCATTCCATACGCCGGGGAGCGCGTCCTGTACGACGTTCGCGTCCGGGGACTCGCCGCGATACCACGCGTTTCCATCCCACCAGTAGCAGAACGACATCAAACCGTTTGCCGCCCTGGGGCTCAACACCGGATCCGCGACCCAATCCGGAGCTCCCCGATAGAACTCCGGCATCGACGCGCCGCCGTTGTACACGGCATCCAACTCCGGTGCGTTCCAGATCCCACCGGAAAGCACCGCCTTCCCGTGTGGGAGCCGATGCAGGGTCGAGCCGCTGCGAGTGCGGCCCTCGAACCAGCCGAGAGCACTCGTAACTCGCGGTCCGAGCGGAGATTTCACAGCCACGAACGCCGCGGAGATCACGGCCCAGCGCGCCCACAGGACCGGGAGCGGCGGAAGTCCCTCGCCGGCCGGAACCGCCGGGGTGTCGGCGTGCGCCGCCGCGAAGGCAGCACTCGGGGTCCGCACCTGCCGATCACCATGCCCGATGTACGCCGCCAGCCACACCGGTACCCGCTCCCGCGGATACTCCAGCAGGTCGGCGAGGTACGCCTGGGGTGGGAACAACTGGTGATCGGGGAAAGGCTCAGTGCCATAGTCGTATTCGACTCGTGCCGGGCCGGTCGTGCTGACAGCGGCGAGCAACCGCCACCAGGGACCTTCGGCGGCCGTCGCTGCCAGATGCCGGGCCTCTCGCAGCAATTCGACCGCACGCCTCGACAGCGGCACCTGCGCGGCGCGCTCTCCGTCCGACACGATGACCTGCGCGGTCTCGTCCGTGACGGTCATCGCGACGGCCGCTTCCAGCCGATCGAACCCGTCCGGAATCAGCGCGAGAAGCTCGTCGACCACCTGGTCGACCACGTGGTCGGCGGTGATGTCCGATTCGGCCGTGGCGATGGTCGCGGCCATCCGGAAACCGACATCCGGCGATTCAGCAGTCGAATTGTCCTGACTCACACTGTCCCTCGTTCTCCACTCAGCTTCCGGTGATCACCTGAATAGCCGCCTGCTGAGCCACCTCGCCGATCTCGCTGACCCGAAAACCACGATTCGCGATGTGCTGCACCAACTCCGGCTCCGGCGCCAGCCCGTGCTTATGCAAATAATGCGGCACCGCCCCCGCCCACACCCACACCCCATCGGTCCGGAAGTTCAACGGCACATCCCTATCCCCAGGCACGAACTCATCCTGCTCGAAACTCCGCGCCGCCAACACGATCGGCGCCGACTCCAGACACGCCAGCACCGCCGTCCGCGTATTCCATTCCACCGCAGGTCGATCCGCGACCGGCCGCCCGGCGCCATACTTGCCGTCATAGACGCGCGCCATTCGCGGTGGCTGTGCGGCCGCCGCCGGCTCGATCTTGACGGTCGCTTCCACCGCGGGCGCGGGTTCGAAGGGGTTCGCCGGGGGAGTGGACGCGAAGGGATTCGCCGGGGGAACGGGTGCAAACGGATTCGCCGAGGGGACGGGTGCGAAGGGATTCGCTGCGGGTGCCGGCGCGAAAGGATTCGTCCCAGGAGCCGGTGCGAAGGGATTGGGCCCCGGTGCGAACGGGTTGGGCGCGGCATTCATCGGCGCGTAGCTCGCCCGAGGTGGGGCCGCCAACGGTGGTCGCGCCGACTGCGCCACCAGCCCCGCAACGGCCGCGGCGGAGGACAGCAACAGCGCCAGCACCATCAGCACGAGGCCGAGACCCATGTATTCCCAGACCTTGATCCCCATCATGGTGAAGGTGGTATTCAGCCCGGTGAGTTCGCCCGTGAGAATGAGCGCGGCGGCGGCCGCGCCTGCTGAGCGCACTGCCGGATTCCGGGCACCCGCACCGGTGAGCAGGGCAATCGCGACCACGACCACGATGATCAGAACGAGTACCAAATGCGCCAGGAGCAGTGCCGCCGAGTCATCCGAGTTCATGTGCCAGATGGACCTGAAGTTCGAGCTGTCGCTGACCGCCGGCTTGAACGACCCCGCCAGTTCAACTACCGCCGCGACAAGTAGGAACACACCGGTTATCCGGTCCGCCGCTCCACCGGCTGCCGCGCTGTCCTCCTGCCGCGCACCGCGTTTCAAGGCAACGGCGTCGCGCAACCCACTGACCAGCGCCGCGATCGCGACCAGCATCGCCAGCGCGAGCACCCAGAATCCCGCAGCCGGTGAGATGTTCTCCCTGAACCCCCGTGCGTAGGCCATCACGTCGCCCGACGCGATCGACAGCACCATCCCGCCCGCGAACGCCGCGATCCAGAACAGAACAGTGCGCCGAGCACCCATCCTCACCACAAGCAATATCCCCGTCACCCCCGCCACGAGCACGACGAGCACATACGGAACGGCGTACATCCAGTCGGGATAGTGGGGTCCGCCGCTGTCTTTCCAGACAGAGGCTTCCCAGGATTGGTCATAGAACTGAATTTTCGCCACAGGCAGCCACAGCACCGCGAACACCAACACCGCCGCCCCGACCAACAGGCCCCCGGTGACCCGCCCTGCCCCCGCAGTCCTTGCCCCGGCCTCACCCACAACGCCGTCACTCCGCATATAGCTCATAGCTCCGCCCATCCCTCCCCGTGTGATGCTGCGACCCTAATTGCCCAGTTCTCCGGACGCCAACGAGAGCGTGCCCGAGGAAGGCCCGACATTGAGGAGGCGTGCGTGCCGACCTAGGACGAACGCTTCAATCGCGCAGCGCGTTCCGCGAGCTTTCGATCCAGCTCCGCGCGTCGGTGGGCGGCATTGCTCCCATCCAGTTGTCCGCTGAACGCTTGGCGCGCGGCGTCCATCGCGTTGCCCCGCAGCATCACCTGCGGCCGGGTCCTTTCGCGGCTTCAGTCGTCCCTTCGTAGCCACTCCTGGAAGCCGGCGAGTCACCAGTCGTCGGCGCGGATTCGGCCCGGGGTGATGTCGTCGAGTTCTTCGACGTCGGTGAAGGTCATGGCTGGTTCGTTGAGATGCCGGTCGGGGGAGTTCGGGGGTGCGGTGGAGGCGGGGATGGGTTCGGGGATGCGTTCGGTGAGGTCGGACATGCCTTCGATGAGGTCGGACATTTTGGGCATGCGGCCGCGGCGCTCTTGGATCGGGCTCAGGAGCTCGGAGCTCTTGCGGGCCAATTCGGTGGCCGCGGCTTGGGCGGCTTCGGTGATGGCTTTGGCGAGCTCGAGGAGTGGGAGGTCTTCGAGGTCGGGGTCCAGGCGGGTTTCGATGACGGTGCCGTCGGCGTTCACGACTACGGCGACCCGTCTCTGCAGCGCGTAGCCGGTGGCCATGAGTTGGGCACGCTTCTGCTGCATGTCGCCGAGGACCCGCATTTGCTGCTGGAACTCGTCGAGCATCGACGCCAGTTCGGCTTTCGCGCTCTCGTTCGCCATGGTTACTTGAACGCGCCGGCGCTGTTCTCGTCGGTGCCGCCGAGCTGCTTGCCGGACTTGGTCTGGCCGTCGGAGTTGTCTCCGGCGTTCTTGGCCAAGGTCTCGGAGAGCTCCTTCAGCGTCTTGCGGGCCGCTTTGTAGCCGGAGCCGTTCTCGGCGCCCGCGAATTGCTCACCGTAGGTGTCGTTGCCCCACGGTTCGCCCTTACCGCCGAGGGAAGCCATGAGGCTGTCCACCACGGTGCGTAGTCGCTTGTTGACGTGGTCGGTCTTGACGGCCGCCTGCCGCAACAGCTCCGGATCGACCTCGACTTTGTCCGTCATCTGGTACTACTCCTCCCCGTACAACACTGGCGCCGACACTAATTGGGCATCGGCATCGACGCCAACGCGATATTCAGCCGCGCTGCCGCATCCGTTCCTGGAAACGCTGCGCGAAGCCCGCGATGTACACGTTCGGCGGCACCGAGGACGACGATGCCTCGATCACCCCGTCGTCGGCCGTGTAGTAGATGGCGCGGCCGATCATGATCTCGCCGGGCCGGGTGGGCACGAAAACCATCCAGCCGTTGTCGATTCGCTCGGCGGTCAGCTGCTCGAGGGGGTATCCGCTGGTGTCGGTCCCGCGCGCGAGGATGAATCGGCGGACCTGTTCGATGGCGTCGATCCGGCTCAGCGGCGGCGCGGTGACGAAGGTCCGCAACCCAGCGAGCGTGAACTGGTTCAGCGCCGAATCCACGTCGTGCTCGGCGGGATCAAAGACCGCGGCCACCGTCTCGTAGGTCACGACGCCGGCCTGGGCCGCCGAAACCAGGTTCGTGACAGCGGATTTCGTGGCATCGGTGATCGTCTTGCCTGCCGAGTTCATCACCTGCAGGATCGTGTCGACGGTCGAGCCGGTCGTCCAAATCCCGGGCACCGCGGCAGCCACCCCGGGGCCGAGCGGCGATTCGCCGCGGAACCACTGCCCGTCCTCCCACCAGTAGCAGAAGGTCAACTGCCCGGTCGCGGCCCGCGGATTCAGCACCGCGTCGGTGACCCAATCCGGTGCGCCCGCATACAGATTCGGCAGGGGAGCGCCATCGTTGTAGACGGCATCGAGCTCGGGCGCGTTGAGCACTCCGCCCGAGATGACGGCCCGATCGCCGGGCAGCGTGTACAGCGTGCTCCCGCTGCGATTCGGGCCTTCGAACCAGGCCAGTGCGGGCAGTATCCGCGGACCGTGCGGAGCGTCGAGGGCGACGAACACCGCCGCGAGGGCGGTCCAGTTGGACCACATCACCGGCAGCGGTGGGAAGACCTCGGTCGTCGCCTGCCCGCGGATCTCCTTGGCACGGTCGGATCGTGCCTGCTGGGCCGCGACCCGCGGCGACCGCAGCAGCCGCTCGCCGTGGCTCACATACGCCGCCAGCCAGACGGGTAGTCGTTTGCGGGGATATTCCCGCAGGTCCGCCAGGTACGCCTCGGCCGGAAAGAGCTGGTCGTCCGGGAACGGCTCGTCGCCGTAGTCGTAGTCGGTCTGCACCTGGCCCGCGGTATTGAGGCTGATTCGCATCCGCCACCACGGGCCTTCGCTCATCGCGGCCGCGATCTCGCGCTGTTCCTGCACGAGCAGCAGGACGGTCTCCGACGGCTCGGCTCGAAACGCCTGGTCCCCGGCGGAGTACACCACGCTCCAGGTCTTGGCGGTGACGGTCCACGCGAAGGTGGCGTCGACGCGCTCCCAGCCTTCCGGCGCCGCGGTCGCGAGTTCACGGGCGATGCGGTGGGTCAATTCCCGCGCTTGCTCGACGATCTGGCCCTCGTCGGGAACGGATTCCGGTCCCGGGTGCGATACGACGCTGAACCCGATATCGGATTCCTGATTCGCCCGCTCGAATCCGGCCATGAACGACCGCATGAATTCGTCGTCCGGATTCCCCGCCTGAGGCCTGTCCACGTCTCGAGCTCCCCCTCCTCGACCGCCGCACGTTCCACCCGGTCGGATACCTGTGCGACCTTACACATTCGAGGTACTCGTGTCGGCTCCGGCCGAGGTTCGCTCAGTGTTCGCGGGGACCGATGTGACCGTCGTCGGTGATGTGCAGAGCGTCCAATCCCGCGGTCGGTCCGCCGGTGATGGCGACATCCCAGCCGCCCTCGGTGCGCTGCGGCGCGAAGGATATGGCGTCGGTGTCGACGCCCGCGCCGATCAGGTACAGCCGGATCCGGTCGGCGGCCTCCGATTCCAGCAGCCCGCCGGGGGGAGCGTCATGGACCGGCCAGGGACGACGCCGCCGGAAGCCGAGGCATTCGATCTCCCGGGCCTGCTGTTCCTCCAGGTTCTCGCCGCGCCCGCGAGCCAGGATGCTCCACACCGCGTCGCGCTTGTCCCAGCGGTAGAAGAACGCGCGGCTGGTCACCTGCAACCGGGCCGAGATCAGCCCGGAGTCCTGACGCTGCTGCACGTCGATGCGGGCGCTGTGCCCGTACCGATCGTCGAGCAGTACCTCCAGGTCGCGGGTCTTGGCCGACGAATCCTCCCGGGTCCGTGTCACCACGGTCGACGGCATGGCCGCGAATCGCCGTACCAGGTCGTCGAATTCGGTCGGCGGGCCGGAGAATCGGGCACTGATCTGGTGAATCCGCCCGTTGAAGCCCTTGTCGACGCGGTTGAACCCCTCCCCGACGAGACCGGCCTTGTCCCAGGTTTCGGACCCGTCGAGTTCGGGCTCGAACCCCAGTCCCTCGAGCAGCGAGACCAGCTCCCGGGCGCGATGCGCACCCTGCGCGATCACCGCGGCGGCCTGGCGTTTGCTGATCGGCGTCAGCGTCGAGGCGACCCCGCCTCGATAACCCGTGTACTCCTCGGGACCGATCCGGCGCACGCCCTGAGGAATGAACCACAGTGTTCGCACGGCGACATCCCTTCCGCGTCGGTCCGGCCCCCGGAATCTTGCCGCCGACCATAGCCGATCAATAGCGGCGGGGCGCCGCCCCAGTTGATCCTCGGCGCGTTCTGTGGCAGCGTGGCGCGAGATCGTGAGCTGTCACGGCGTGAAAGGCGCTGCCGGACAGCGCATCAGCAGAGCAGGTCAGCGCGTATTCGGGGGCGGTCGTGGCGTCGCGGGGGTGTCTGGTTGAAACCACTACCGGGCGAGTGATTCTCGTCGCAGGTGGTCGGCGATGATCTGGGAGCCGCCGCTCGCGGGGACGCTCGGGTGGCTGGTCGGCATGAAATGGCCGGACGGCAACGAGGATTCCATGTGGGGAATCGCCGACGACTGGAAGGCCAGCGCGCAGGATCTGCGCTCGATCGACGCCGATATCGACGATGCCATCGCGGCGGTCCGCAAGGCGTATCCGACCGGCGACGGCGGCGACAAGATCATCGAGCAATTGCGGACCATGCGCGTCGGCGACCAGTCGATCGACAAACTCGCCGAATGGTTCGAGACCATCGCCGGCACGGCGGAGAACACCGGAACCGAGCTCGAATACACGAAGCTCATGTTCTATACGACGCTGATCACCCTGGCCGCCGATATCGCCGCGGCCTGGCTGTTCCCGCCGACCGCGCCGATGGCGGAGGGCGCGGCGATCGGCATCGGGCGGATCGCGGTGCGCATCCTGACACGGCGGGCCATCAATTTCCTCGGCAAGGAGGGGCTCAAGGCCACCCAGATCTCGCTGATGCGGTTCGCATTGCGGCAGACGATCATCGGTGGTGCGCTGGGCGCGTTGCAGGACGGCGGAATTCAGGCCTATCAGCACGAATTCGGCCGCCGGAGCGAGATCAATACGCAGCAGGTGCTGCTCTCGGCCGGTGGCGGGGCGGCCGGTGGACTCGTCGCGGCCCCCATCGGCAGATGGCTTCCGCAAGCGATGGTCAACCAGATCGCCAAAGCGCCCATCAAGAGGATCACCGCCGAGAAGGCCTCCAATCTGCTGGGCGGCGGAATCGCCGGCGGCGTGGCTGGGCTCGCGGGCTGGGCGGTGAGCGGCGGCGTCACGCACAACTGGCATTTCGATCCGCGGGTCGTGACCGGCGGCATCGCGGGCGGCACCTTGCCCGGCCTGGCTCATGAGGGCAAGTCACCGTGGAAGGGGAGTCCGGACAAGCTCGGAGTCACCAGCCCGACGGTCGATGGCTCGCCGTTGGCGGTCACTGACAAGCAATTTCATCCTTCGGCGACCAATGATGTTGCGCTCACTGGGAATTCGCCGCACGAGGCAGCTCCGTCCCATGAGAAGAACACGGTCGGAACGACTCCGGGTGAGCATCCGCAAGGCAGAGTCGCCGATCCGCAGCCTCGCACCGCCGATCCCGGGACCGTCAAGGAGTCCCTCGCCGGTGTACCGAAAGCTGATCCGGTCGTGCAGGTTCCGGTCCACAGCGGTCCGGTCGTCGATGCGCGTCCGGTCGATACGCCGCACTCCTCCCCGGCGCATACACCGGCGTCGGGCGAACCCAAGCACGTTCCCGCAGCGGCTCCCCGAACCGAGACGCCGGTGGCTGCCCGGCCGGAGACCACGGTGGCGGCGCGCGCGGAAGCACCGGCTCCCGGCCGTGCGGATGCGCCGGGCACTCACACGCAACCCGCCGAACCGCGAGCGACTCCCGCGGCGATCCGTGACGCCGGGAGCCAGCCGACGCCGATGACGGCTCGGGCTACCGGCCTCGAAGTCCCTGCCGGTCGTGTGGGGGAGCGGGTGGATCTCGCGGATCCCGGACGTGCGGTCGAGTCCACCGCGCGCCCCGAACGCGAGCTCGTCGGCGCGGGTACCGGGCCCGAATCCCGCATCGGCGCGCGACCCGAGCACGCGGCGGGGTCGCCGGAACAACACGGCCCGCGGCGCACCGGCGACCAGACCCCCGATTCGTCGAGGCCCGGCGATCATCCCGTCGGCGACCAGAGCGCTCGTCATGCGGGTGATACCACCGCGGAACGTCCTGTGCTGCCGGAGGATTCGCCGATTTCGGAGGCCGAGCACGTGCACGCGCGCGAAGCCCTTCAGCAGTTGCACCCCGACGGCTCGCCCGAGCATCTGCTGCATCCGTCCGACACCGATATCGCGGGCGCGCACAACCGGGCGAGCGAGAACCACGAGTGGTGGCACGGCCTGACGCCCGAGCAGCAGCACGCGACGATCAAGGCGCATCCGCACGAGGTCGGCAATGCCGACGGTCTGCCCCCGCATGTGAAGGATGAGGCCAACAGGCTGGCCATCACCCGGGACCTGAACGCGCTGCACGAGCAGAATCCGCGCATCGAGAAGTGGACGAGCCGGTTCACCGATCCGGAGAACTTCCAGCAGTGGAAGAACCTCGAATCCACGCGCAAGGCGCTGGAGGAAGCACACGATCTCGCGGCGAAGTACGCCGACAAGTTCGGCTGCGAAGAACCGCCGGTGCATGTGCTGTCCTACGACTCGAAGGAATTCAACGGCGAGGGCCGGGCGGTCGTGGCCTTCGGCGATACGTCGAAGGCATCGTCGGTCTCCTTCCATGTTCCGGGCATCACGACCACGGTGCGCAGTCTCGAAGGCAATCTGGAGAACGCCTTCAACCACATGTGGGAGACGGCGCAGCGCACCCAGGAACCCGATATGGTCGCCTCCATCGCGTGGATCGGCTATGACGCGCCGAGTGGATTCCCGAAGATCGTCCGTGAGATGACCGATGCCCGCCTGGCGCAACGAGGCGGTGAGCTGCTGGCCCGAGATGTGGCCTCCTTCAGTCAGACTCGCCGACTGGGTGCGGAACTACCAGGCGGTCACCCCACCCCGGATGTTCACCTGTTCGGCCACAGCTACGGGTCCACGACCACCAGCTTCGCGGGCGCGGGCGGCCGCCTGCACGGCGACATCTCCACGATCACCCTGCTCGGTTCACCCGGATCGGGTCCCGTCGGCCATGCCGCGGACTTCGGCATCGGTGCGCACACTATCGGCGAAATCGGCCGTGTAGCACCGAAACTCGGCATGGGTCTGGGCATGGACCCTGCCATCGAAGCATTCGGCGCCCGCCGCGTCGCCGCCCAATTCCCCGGCGGCACACACACGTTGAGCGACATTTCGACGCACACCGGCTACTACAACCACATGGATGAGGGCCGCTCCGTCCCGAGCGAGTCCCTGCACAATTTCTCCCGCATCGCGTCCGGCCAAACCCCGCACCTCCTACCGGAGTACTCCCGTCCCGGCCACGAAGACCTCAACGCCCGGCAACGCACCCTGGGCTCCAGTCCCCACGACCCGGCCCGCTTCCGCGCCCCCGAAACCGAAAGCCACCAGGGCGAACACCCCTACGGCTACGACGATCTGGTCCACGCCAACCGCACCCTGGACCCGCCCGCCGCCCCCGAACGCACCCACACCGAAACCAACGACTGCGGCCCCCAAGCCCTCCGCCAGGTCCAGGAACTGACCGGCAACCCCAACATCCACGTCCCCGACGACCCGACGATCGCCGACCACGGCATGACCGCCGCGGAACTCGAGCACGCGGCCGGTGCCCACCTCGACCGCCACGAAACCCTGGGCTCCATAGCCGACCAGCTCCACCGCCTCGGCGACGGCGCAACCGCCCTGGTCGTCGACGAATTCCACGGCCCCACAGACGCCAACGGCGTCGGTGCCCACGCCTACACCATCACCAACGCCGGCGGCCGCCTCGTAGTCCACGACAACGCCGTCCCCAGCGGGCCGCACCCGTTCCCACCGGACCACACCAACGTCAAATCCACCCACGCGATCGTCTTCGACTCGCACGGCAATCCGGTGCGTCCACTCGAATCCGTCCCACGCGAGAATCCGGTCGGACAGCGGCCGGAAGCCCGTATCGGTCAACCGGATTCGCACCCCGCTGGACCCGAACACGCGAACCCGGCCCATGTCCCGGACGGCGCCGAGCCCGCGCGCCCGAAGCTGCCGGTCGAGGGCAAGCCGTACTACGCGAACCCGCGCTACCAAGACCCCACGGCCTCACACGAATACGCCGCGAAGAACAGGATCAGCCACGGCGAGGTCCAAACCATCCGCGACTTCGAGACCGCGAACCATCCCGAGATCTCCCGGCTCACCGATTCCGAACTGGATGCGATCCGTCGTAACCAAGGGTTCAACCTCAACGAGCCGGTCAACGAAGGCACACGCAACGGCAACCCAACCGCGCTGGCCGACCACGACGTCGAGATCCGCACCCTGGTCTCGGCATACAACAAGCTGCCGGATCATGAGGGGACCGTCTATCGCTCGCTCTACTTCGATGATCCGGTCGCTTTGGAGAGGTTTCTCGAGGCCTACTCTCCGGGCAAAGAGCCACCGGCCGACCCCGGATTCGCCTCGGCGGACAAAGACAGCTCGATGCCAGGCGGCAATGTCGAGCTGATCATCGATTCCCACACCGGGAAGGACATCTCCTGGGCCAGTCTCTCCCAAGAAGAGGTTGTCTTCCCGCCAGGCACCCGATTCCAGGTCGAAAGCCGTGACCTCATCGGCGGCAAGTACGTAGTCCGTCTCACCGATATAGGAAGGACCCCCGATGCCCATCAGCCCGGAGGAAATGGAACGCATAGCGCGGAAGGTTCTGGGCCCCACGATGCGGGACGAGATCGAGGACCCGGAACTCCGGGCGAAGCGCGACCGCGACTTGGCGATCCTGCGGGAGAAGGACGCGAAGGGACGCCGCCCGGCCACCGAGGACCAGATCAAGATCTGGCAGGCATGGGGCGAGTCGGAGATCGCCCGGATCAACCGGGAACGGGGAGAGAACACCTAACCGGCGAAGATTCCGCGGCTCCCAACAGAGCCACCGAACCCGAACAACGCTCGCCCAGTAATCATTTCGATCCGACCCTAGAACGTCCGTCGGCGCTGACACCCCACCTGGCCTCCCGTTTCGAGGAAATGCGGGCCGCTGCGGGTGAAATCGCGAAGGCCCATTACGAGCCGACGCGCACCGCCGAACTACCCGCGCTCCGTGAGAAATTCGTCGAGATCCTGGACCGAGTGGGCCTCATGGACCCACGCGAGAGCGTGACTCCCTGGCGCCTCCTCAAGGAATACGATCCCGCGCTCGCCCGGTACTTCGAGCAACACCACGAGACGTTGCTACCCAAGGCAACCGAACCCGCCGCGCCGCACGCTCCCGAACCCACCCCTCACGAGACCGAGCCCGCAACCCATCCGACCGAATCACAGAACCGCCCAACCGAATCCGACCACCGCCAGAACCCCGACTCACACCAGGATTCGGACCACGGGGCCCCGGACCGCACCCACACAGAAGATCCGCTATCCCACTTCGCGGAGCGCACCCCCGCCGGCCTCTCGCTCCACGACGAGCCCGAAATGCGCGAACTGGCCCGCCAGGTCCCCGAGGACCCCCGCTACTTCACCATCGACGCGCACCTGACCGAGCGTGGCACCGTCCTCCTGGACGGTCGCGAATACACCATGGAGCAGCTGGCCACTCGCCTCCGAGAACTCGGCTACGACGGCCGCCCCATCCGCCTCGTCGGCTGTGACGCTGCCTCCACCGACGCCGCAGCCCGCCTGGCCAAGGCCACCGGCAACGACGTCCTGGCCCCGACCAAGCCAGCCTGGACCGACCCCCAAGGGCGCCTGTACTCCTCCGACGCGACCGTCACTCCCGAAGGCACTCGCCGCCCCCGCATCCCACCCGACGGTGACTGGGAACTCGTGCATCCCGACGGCACCAAAACCAAAGTCTCCGAAGACGGTTTCGTTCCGGGGACGCGGGAGGAGGACAAGCAAAGCCTCAGCTACGAAGATGCTCGGGATCGAGGCGGTGAAGGTCCGCGCGAACCTCAATACGATATTCCAGGACGAGACAGGGAAATTCGTGAGGGCGATCCGGATTTCGATGACCCGTTCGTCGAATGGGACCGACCTACCCATAAGCCGCCGGATCCGCTGGATCCGCAGGCGCCTCGCCAGCCGGTTGAAATCCACGATGAGATAAAGGCCGCCCACCGCGATCGGGAAACCGTTCCTGACGGCAACCGTGCCCCCGATCAGCTGAGCCCTGTCGAGCATCCCGAAGTAGTGCCGGTTCCATTGCGGGCGTATATGGGTGACGAGCCACTGAAGCCTTGGTCTGCTTACCCGGTTGTAAACGAAAACGGCACGAGAACAACATTCTTCACCAATGGAGACGGCCTCGTGAAGTGGGTTGAGGCTATACCGGGGTCTAGGTCACAGGCGCTCAATGGAAAGGGTCCGTGGTCCGGATTCAATCCAGATCTAAGCCATCCGCTCCTACCAGACGTTCAATATCAGGTGCCGAACTTCCATAATCCGGAGAAGGTACTGACCTTTCATACCGATATGCATGGACAGACCGACGCGTTGACGGGCGACGTCGAAGTCGGCGGGCAGAATGGAAATTTCCGAGACGACGATGGTGGAAAAGGCGCCCAGCAGCGCGCCTTTCAGGAAGGTGAATCGGCCTATCCCAGCGATCCGCCAGGCCGTAGTCTTAGCGCTGACGAGATTGAGCTTGCTCGAATCAAATGGGCGGGTGGGCACCTGATGGCAAACGAGTTGGGTGGCCTCGGAGAGTACCTGAACATGCATCCGCAGATGGCGGCCTCGAACTCGGGGAACAATAGAGACGGATGGGTTCATGCGGCAAGCTGGCGTGCTAAGGAGAACCAACTGGTTGCGTTTGCGCGAGAGGAACATCAGGACATCCGTGACTATCAGGTCAAGATGACCCGTGAGGTCGATGGTGTCGCGAACGAGGTCGTCATGCGATGGCAAGAGGTCACGTATGCGCGCAACGACGACGGCAGTGTCCGGCTGGGATTTGACGGCAATCCTATTGTGGAGTCGGTAGTGACGAAGGAACGTGTATTCCCGAATAGAGGTGCGAATTTTGGGCCACAGGATCGATACTCTAAGCGATGAGATCTGTGCGGCAGCGGAAGCGGGGGCGCCACTCGGGTGGGCCACGATCACGCTGGAGGTATGGTCGAACGTGATGGCTTGGGAGGTTGCGGTGTCCGCGCAGGGTCCCGATGGGCTCTCGGTGGGCGAGATGAGGCAGCTTGCGATCACGGAGAAATTGCAGGAACTGCGTGACGAGATGTGCGACGCGGATACCGGCGCGTGGCTATCCGCTCGGTTTATTGTGAATCGAGGCCGCCAACGGGAGATCATCTTCAATTACGATGAAAACCCGAATTGGTTGCCGGAGCTCCATCCGCTCATGTGGTTGCGTGACCTCGAAGCGTATCCGCGAGCGGAACAGCATGTTCCGCAGTGGTTGCGCGAGATGGTCGCTCTCGGACTGGATCTGGAACACCGACATGAACCAGGTGAGCCAGCCTAGTAGGCTGGGCGGCTAGCGAGATATCCGAGGAGGCCCTACCCAATGTCGAACCCGTTGCCGCTAGGACCGTTGGAGCAGCAGGACAGGCTTGCCGAGATTACGAGAGAGATTCTACCTACGCTGCCGATGGGCTGGAAGCGCCTCGTCATTCGCGCACGGTCCATCGGTCGTCACGCCGAACGCGAGACCGGAGTGAAGCTCACTGATGGTACGGTGCGTGGCTGGTCCTTCGAGCCTGACGTATGGCGAAAGTTCATGGAATTGCGAGCGGGAATGTATGCGCCGGAGCTGGGGACTTGGGTCGAGTTCAAGTACCTGCTCGATCCACCCGGGCGGTTCAACATCCAGTACAACCGCGATCAGAAGCCACAGTTCGAGACGTGGCCCGCAAGTGCTGATTTCGTGATCGAAAACGAGCGGTTTCCCCGTTCTATCGAGAACATGCCCGAATGGTTCCAGCAAGGTCTCGATGGGAAGGCTGTGAGCAGCTGATTTTAGCCGGGGACCAACTCTTGGTCCAGATGTCCTGCGCGAGTGGAATTCAGTCCTCGGCATGTGGCGAGGCGGGGGTTCAATTCCCAGGACAACCACCCTCATTCGTGGTACTTGCCGCTTTTCCTTCCGGATCGCCTTGATAGTTATGGAGATACCCGAAGCCTTGCGTGCACGGGCGAACCAGCCATCGCCCCCCGCGATTGACCAGGTTCGTGACTTCCTGAGCAGCTATGTCGCGGACTCCGTCGGTCTGGACGAGGTGCGCAGGAACATGGCTCGATTTGCGCAAATCAGCCGAAGGACTGTGGAACGCAAGGCAGAGGCCATCGAAGCGTTGCTGGCCACTCCTCAGCCGCCGGGCACGCTGTCGTGGATGGTGGCCGCCGACGGAAACTGGGCACTTGACGACGAGACATCCGATGCTGCGGCGGAAGCCTGGCTCCGCGACATCGCCGCACTCATCAGGGGCGTCCTTGTCGAAGCCGAAAACCCCAACAACGACTGAGCGCGCTTGTGGCACGTGAACGCAAGCCTACGATAGTGCGCTTTGACAGAGGGTGAGTGTGTGGCCGTGGTGGGTTTCGCGGTCCAGGCGTGCGCGGATCTCAGCGACTGTCGTGCCCCGGCTCGGGCGTCGGCGGGAACGGGTGGCGGAGAACGGCCAGGCAAGGATGATTCCGAAGCCGGTGCCGACGAGCAGGCAGGCAACTTCACTGATCATGGCCTTCCCCTTCATGATTCGTGCCGCTGAGAGAACGGACGGCACGCGTGTTGAGCTCCTCGAGCGCTTGACCGCCCACTTGCAGAAGGGTCTGTAGTGCTGTGGCGCTGACGAAGAGCTCGAAGTCTCCGTGCTCATCGAAGACGAGGGTTACCGCCTGGTCCTCGGCGTGAACGACGGTGCGAATGGGGCATCGGTCGTCGGCGCAGGCCTAGCTGCCGACCTTCAACTGCTCGAACATGGCCGTCCTTTCGACGGTTCGGTCTGCTGTGCAAGCAATCTGAGATGAGGATTAGCGTGAGGTGTGGCGAGCGCCACACCTCAAGAATGGGCTGATATATCAGCACGTTCAATGGGTTCGGCTGAATGATGTTGACCGGCAGGCTAATTCGCTATGCGTAAGAAGGGGAGGGGAGATGGGTGAACGTTCCGATCCATCGGCGTTGCGGTTCCTGATCGGGCACGAGTTGCGGGTCGCGCGCGAGCGCGCACGGGTGAAGCAGAGCGAGGCCGCGAAGGCGATCGGGTGCAGCCAGCCGAAGATCGTCGCGATGGAATCCGGGAAGTATCTGCAGCAGCCCGATGACGTGACCGCATTGCTGAGGTTGTACGGTGCCGACGTGGCCCACTTCGACCGGCTCGCGTCGCTGGCCGGTCAGGCTGATCAGAAGACTTGGTGGGCAGCGTTTTCCGAGGTGCTGCTGAACTGGTTCAAGACCTTTGTGGGTCTCGAAGGCCTTGCCCGAAGTCAGTTCATCTATCAGACAGTCACATTCACTGGACAGCTGCAAACCGGCGCCTACGCCACCGCTCTGCATGAGGGCAGCCCACTGGTCGCGTCGGTGGACGTACCGCAGATTGTGCGCGCCAGAATGGCCCGGCAGCGGCTGACCGGGCCTCATCCGATGAGCTTGAGTTCCGTCGTCGAGGAAGCGGTCCTCGATCGAGTGGTCGGCACTGCGGAAACGATGCGTGAGCAACTAGAGCATCTGTCTCGGCTGATGAAGTACGACCACATCGACATTCGCATCCTGCCGACCAGGAAGTATGCCCACGCTGGGAACGTCACAGAGTTCACGCTGCTGCAGTTCGCCGAAGCTCAGACCGTCGGCTATATCGAGTACCCGACTGGCGCGCTCTACCTGCAGGATTACGATGGGGTCGCAGTGTACGAGATGCTGGCCGAGCAGCTCCTTGCGGCGGCGTTGTCGAAAAGTGAATCCGCCGAACTGATCAGGAGCCGCGTGGCCGGGTTGAAATGAGGGAGTCGGTCGATGGCCCCGGTCAGTTCTGTCGGGTGGCGCAAGTCCAGCTACAGCGGAAGCAACGGGGGGCAATGCGTCGAGGTCGCCATCGCATCCGAGGTTGTGCGGATTCGTGACAGCAAGTACTCCGGACCGCCGGAACGTCGACCGATCATCACGGTGACGAACGCTCAATGGGTTGATGTGCTCGACTTCGTCCTATGCGGAAATACGGGTGAAGTCGGTATGGGATTGACTGTTGTGATCGACCCCGACGGCTGTGTGACCTTGAGGAGCGTGGACGGAACCGAGTTGGCGTTCACGGCCGCCGAGTGGGGCGCATTCGAGAAGGGCATTGTGAACGGCGAGTTCAGCGCCTCGTAGGGCTTGGCCCCTATGTCCTGTGCAATGCTGGTGGCCGAACTCTGGGGCGGAGGTTTCCTACGGTGAGTGCCGAATTCGACGAGCTACCACGGCTCGCACGCGTCTACGACAGCCGCGACGACAGCGGGCGTCCGATCGCGGTCAGGGAGCCGCTGCCCGCGGATCTGCGCGACCGCATCCTCGGCTATCTCAACTCCGCGCCGATCGTCCTGGCCGCGCGCAGCTTCGAGGTTGACGAATTCGCCCCATCCGATCGCGATGTGCCGCTGACCTTCCGGACCGACGGCGTCTGGATATGGGCCGGTGCGGTGACCCACTACCTGCGTAAACATGCGCTGCCCCCGGATCCGGAGTTGGTGCGCCACATCACCACTCGCGACTATCAGCTTGGCGAGGTCACTGCGGAGGCCAAGGACCTGGCCGTTCGGGTCATCACGACGGGATAGTCGTGTGCTTCAGCTGAGGTGTTGGTTGCCTGTATTGAGCTGTGCAACAGCCTGATTGATGGCGGTCGCAAGCTCGGTTGTGAGTCGCATGATTTCGAGGTAGGCGGCGGAGTCTCTGTCGTGGACGCCTCGTATCCAGCAGATGGTTGCGCCCTCGTTGACCCGGATTCGGGCGGTGGGCGCGATCTGGACGATGGAGTAGGCGGCAGCCATTACCGGGCGGGTCAGCAGCTGGCGGGCCTGCTCGGGGTGGTTGGGGGTCAGGCCGAGGTACCAGCGGTCGAATTCTTCATTACCGCTGGAGAATCGGCGGTGTTCGACGGATTTGTTGTTGAACTCGAGGAGCCATTCGCCTTGCGTCGAGAGCAGGTCCAGCCTGTCCACGGAGCGGTCGACGCCTTCGATGACGACGGCGGTGTGCCGCCAGGTGGTGATCATGTTCTGGAACATGGTCTGGTGCTCGACCAAGAAGGTAGTGAAGGGAGCGCCAGCTGCATGGCCGTGGATGGGAGCCTTGTAGCCGGCCTTCGACGGATACGGGCACAGTCCGATTCTCGAGTGCTGCTGACGCCACTCGGCTGAGGGCCAGCCGACCGTGCCGCCCATCGCAGCCGCCATTGCCGCTTGTCGTTCACGCTCTCGGGCGTTGCCGGAAATATTCAGCGCTACCAGCGCCGCGACAACGATCACGCCGATGACAATGGCCACAACCATGAGATCCCCCTCCGTCACCGCTGACCCTATACGTTGATGCACACGGACTCCGGGACAGGGCGCTGCCCACCAGGCGTCCTCGCTATGGATCAGGCGTAAATGCTGAGATCGCGAGAATCCCTCGGACGCCCGAACCTGGGAACGCCACGGTTCGCGTCGCCGTCTACCGATGGGTAGGGTTCCGTTCGGTAGTGCTCGGTCGATTGGGGGACGATGTATCAGCCACAACAGCCTGGTTCTGCGCAGAATTCGCCGGTTGCCGAGCCCGTGATCGAGGTGGCGGTCCCGTCGGACTCCGGCACCGCTCTGCGGTTGAGCCGTGTTCTCGCTCTGGCCCGCTGGCGGTCCCCATCGACCGTGGGGCTGCTGCTAACGATCCCGTTGATCGTGATGTCCCGTCGCTTCCTCGAACTCTTCAATGCGACGAGCAGCCCGGACTGGAAATTCACGGATCTACTGCTGTCGTACCTCGTAGTCCTCGTGCTGGCTGTTGTGATCGGCTTGCTGCTCACTGGGATCCAGATGCTCAAGCGCAACCCGGCGGTGGTGGCGTACACCGCGCCCGGCACCGCGATATCGGCCCGGTTCCATCAGGACTCGCTCGAACTGGTGCGGACCACCGGTGTCGAGACTGTTCCCTATCACCGGATCAAGGACCTCTTCACGATCGGGGGCGGGGCCTTCCTGCGGGAGAAGGGCACGCGCGGGACGGCGCTGCCGGGCGATTTGTTCACGCCGGCAGCGCGTGACCTGATCGACGGAGCTCGTGGCCGTGCGCCTGCCGCCGGACAGCCGATCGCGGGAAACGGAGAACGGAAGCTCATCGTGGTTGCGATAGTGGGTGCCCTGGCGCTCGTCGGTGCAGGGGCATACGCGGTGAGTCATACCGATACAGATACCGATTCCGGTGCTGCCGCTGCAGAATCCACGGTGCACGTGACACCGTCGGCCCCGCTGCCCAGCCCATGCGTACTCACGCCCGAACAGATGCAGCGGTTCGGATTCACTACCCAGTTCTACGACAGCGACCAGATGGATGCCCCGACCCTGCGCCGTTGCGAGTGGGACGACGGCGGCAAACACCCTATCGGTTACGTTGGACAGGTCCCCAGCGGCAAACTGTTCCTCAGCGTCATGCGGCCGAATGACTTCGGGGTGTCGCCCCAGCCCGTTCGTCTTCTCGGAGGCAGGATCGACGGCCAGGAGTACAAGACGTTCCTGGATCCAGGTAGCAACAACAATGCGTCGTGTTGGGTGGTATGGCCCACGTCCTACGGCTTCGCCAAATCGGAACTGCGCGCTTACAGCATCCAGGGCGTGGATGTCGGCCAACTCTGCAGGGGCGCTGAGGAACTGGCGAATCTGCTGGCCAACAGTCTGCCCGGCTGAGGAACGGATCAGGATAGTGTCGTTTCTGGGCATTGAGTCCGAGGCGGTTTCGGTACAGATCATCAGGTGGGGGGAGGATCCCGGATGGGCGACAACAGCAAAGTTGACTTCAGTCCCGCAGTGGCCACGACGGCGATCGATGGCTGCAGCACGTTGATCGGGCACCTGCTCGCGGTGAGGTCGTTCCTGGGGGCACGGAACGTGGAGGACTTCGCCGGTCCTGAAGCGATATTCAAGTCCGGTCATCTGTGGACCGAGGGATTCACGAAACTCGATACCGAGCTCGACGCCGCGCTCGGCACACACATCGCTGTCGTGACCGCCTTGTCCGAAAAGTTCAAGAACGCGATCAAGGAATTCAAGAACGCGGAGGATGAATCCATCGCCGTGTTCCTGAATCAGAAGATGCCTGACACGATGCCTGCCTCACCCACTTCGGTCAGTCAAGGTCCGGACTACTCGAAGATCGGTAGCAAGACGCCCTCGCCGAAACCTGTTGAGAAGTATGTCTCGAATCGAAGTAGCAAGTCGCGCACGCATGCCTATGCGTACAACGAAACGGACATCAAGACTCAGGGAGCCGTCTGGCCCGAGAATCCCTACGTCAAGGGATGGAATGACCTGCGTGCGCTGGGGGAGAGCATCAAAGGGGCGCCGGGGCGTCTCGCAGCCGATTGGGGCTGGATGAAGGATGAGCTCAATAAGGCCGTGACGGATTTCAAGGCGAAGACCAACGAGGCGAACTTCAGGAACTCGTGGACGAGCGGGTCGGGCCCCCTGGCTCTGGCGGCAATGGAAAGTGCTCGAACGGCCATCTCGGACTTGATATCCAAGATGGGCGATGTAGAAGACCGCCTCTACAAGGCGGAAGGGTGGTTGAAGTCGACCGCGGAGCGTATGCCTAAGGGTGACGCGCCCGAGGTGAAGTTTCATGCGGCTACGAAAAACCAGAACGGCAGAGGCTCAGCGGCTGGTTACACAGTCACGGACGGGGGCAAGACCTACCAAGCGGCGACCGCGAACGATTGCATGGAATCGGCGCTCGTCAAGTACCGGCAGGATTGCGAAGCCTATTACGTCGCCGGCCTCATGGAGTACAACTCTTCGCGCGTGACCCTGCCGCAGCCCGAGGCCCCGAAGGTGGATGCCCCGCCATCGATTCCACAACCCAATGGAAATCCGAAGACGGACCAGCCCGCGGGTTCGCCGCAGACCAACCCATCGGGATCTCCGACGGGTGGTACCCCTTCGGCGCCGAATCTGCCCACGGATACTCCGCAAACGCCGCAGACCCCGGAAACTCCGCAACAGCCAACCACCCCGCAGACGCCGATGACCACAACCCCGGATACCACCCTAACCACGCTTACGTCGGCTTTGACGACGCTCGCCCAGAGCGGCGCCCAAATGGTGGAATCGCTTGCTTCGCAGGGTTCCAGCTTGATCCAGTCCCTCGCGCAGACGACTCAGAAGACCACGGACACCACCGCCAAACAGCTGGAACAGCAGCTCGCGTCGCTGCTGACCACGCCTACTACCCCGGTCGAACCGACCTCACCCGGCGGCAGTCCAGGGGGAACACCAACCGGTGGGGCTCCTGGTTCGACGCCCAAGAGCGACAATCCGCAGACCAGGCTCTTTCCTCGGGCAGCTGCCGTCGCTGATGAAAAGACTGAAACACAATCTGTCTCACGTGCTGGGTTGGCCACCGGAACCACCACTGGTACCGGTACCTCGTCCGGAAGCGGCATGGCCGGCAGCCCGATGGGTGCGGGTGCGGGTGCTGGTCAGGGTGGAAGCAAGGAGCACAAGCGACCCGAGTTCTTGCGGTCGGGCCAGAACCTCGATGACGTGTTCGAAGGTGTTCCGGAAGCGGTGAGGCCGGTGGCGGAGAAGTGACCGGTGGTCTGCGTTTCGAGGACCTGGAGTTCGTGGTGCTGTGGGAGCAGGCCACGGGTGACGCCATGCCGGCGCCATTTCTGTACACCAGCCGTACCCCGATGTACTACGACTACCTTCGCGAGAAGCGAGAGGTATTCGAACGACTGCAGCGTGACTGGACCAAGCGGCTGGATCTGCTGTCGGACGCCATCGCCGAACCCGACCTCAGCATCACGGCCAATGGATTCGATGGACGCGATCCGTCTCGTGCGGATGGTCGGGTTCGGATCCGCGCGCTGCGACGAGGCACCTACGGGTTCGTGATCGAGCAGTTGCCGGGCGAAACCTTTCTGCACAGTGGTGGATTCACTGTCACCGAATGTGATCCGGTGGCGTTGGCGGACCTGGTTGTGGCGGCCCTGCCGCAGGTTGGCGGCGGTAGCCATTCGGAGGTGATGTTGCAGGCTCCGGGTGAGCCGGACAGTAGCCACGACGAATACCGTCGCTCACTGATCGAGGACAACCTCGAGGACCCGATCGGCCTGCGAGCTAAACGCTTTCTGTCGGCTCCGATGGAATGCATGGGAACCATCGAAGTGGTTCAGGGCTTCTCGAAGTACGGGCCGCGCGGCATTACCTCTCGCCAGATGGACTGGCGCGACGTCGAGGATGACGGTCGATACTTCATCGGAGGTGACGAGCTTCCGTTCATGGCAGTGCCGGCGGACTCGAAGCGGATGGTGACGGCAATCAACAGTCGCGTCGCGGCGGTCGTACAAGCGATCCGCGAAGAACGCGGACAGTGATCCGCGAAGCCTGAATGCGCTGTTCGGATAGCTGATTCCGGGAAATCGAGGTGACACCGCGCGGTGTCGTATGGTAGTCATACGCCAAGCTAACTGGGAGGGAGTTCGCCGTGACTGAGGTGGGGGCGGTCAGTTCTGGTGCTGGTGAGGGGGATTGGGCCTCGCTGGTGGTTGCCAATACGACCGGGTCGATTCGGGTGCGGACTACCAATCAAGGTCTGCCGCTGGCCGTGAAGGTTGAATCGGCTGAGTTGCATCGGGATCCGGGGCAGTTGGCGGGGGAAGTGTTGCGGCTTTGTCAGAAGGCTGCCAATCGGGCTGGACTCGCGCTGCGGAAGCAGTTGGAGGAGGCCGGGGTTGATGCGGCGGGGCTGGCTCGGGCGGGGCTTCCTACCGAGGCGGATGTGGCTCGGCAGGAGATTGTCGAGGAGCAGGACTACGATACTGAGCCGCAGAGTTGGCTCAGGACGGTGTGAGAGGGGGGCTCGTGGTTTCGTCGATGGATGAGTTGCAGGAGCAGGTGCGGCGGCAGCTGTATCGGTTTCAGGACTTGGCGGATCAGATGGCGGCCGTGCGCGGGCGGGAGACGTCCGAGAACGGGGCCGTGACCGCGGAGGTCGACGGGAACGGCGCGCTCAAGGACCTGCAGTTCAGTAGCGCGGTATCGCGAATGACACCGGCGGAGTTCGAGCAGGCCGTGGTGACGACGGCGGCGCAGGCGGCGCGGCGGGCGTTCGAACGGCGGGCCGAGATCGTCGACCGGTTCAATGAGGAGATGGCCGAGTAGGCCGGTTTGTTAACAGAACTTTGCGCCAGAGTTTGCATCTTGCGGTCTGGCACAAGAAATTTCGTGCTTGTAGTCTGAGCAAGATCAAGGGTAGTGGGAGGGACACTGATGGCTGATCACGTGGCGGCGGAATTTCCGCCCATCCTGGCGTACGGCACCGAGAAGGCGGGAATCGCCGCGCAGGTCGCGGGGGCGGCGGCCGCGGACGTGGGCGCCGCGATGGCGCAGGCGGTTCCGGTTTTCGGTCTGATCGGTCAGGAATTCCTGGCGGCCTTCGCTGTCGCGCAGGGGAACTTCCTGATGTCGTCGGCGGAGATCGCAGCGGTGCACGCGAACACGGCGACGGCGGCGTACACGGCGGTCGGCACCTACGGCACCAATGAGGTGACCTCGGCGGCGAGCTTCCTATCGACGATGCTGTGACGAGTCCGTCGAATCCGACCGTGCTGGACGGGCTGCGCAGCAGCCCGATCGGTCCTTACCTCGATACACCGGTCACGGATGTGTTGAGCACCATGGGATTGCCGCAGCTGCCGCAGATCCCGCAAATCAGCCTGCCGGATCTGTCGGGGCTGCAGCTGCCGACGCTGCCGACCATCGACCCCACGGCGTTGATCCAGCCGGTCACCAGCCTGCTGCAATCGTTCGGGACAGGGAGCCTGAGCAACAGCAGTTTCAACCCGGCGACCATCATCACCTCGCTGGTCAGTGCGCTGACTTCGGCTACCTCGCAAAGCAAGTCGGCGACCAGCACGCTGATGAACACTTTCAGCGGGGACGCGGCGACCGCCGCTCAGCTCAAGAGCAACGAGGTCGAGGCGCAGAGCGGCACGGTGGCCGCGCAGGGCGCGCAGCAGCACGCCATCCTGCTCTCCGCCGAAGCCATCGTCGCCGAGGGCTACGCCGAAATGTCCGCTCTCATAGCGCAATTCATCGCCCAGGTGACCGCGGCGACCGCGCTGATCGCCACCCCCGCCGGGATCCCGTGGCTGATCGCCACCGCGACCGAGACCATCAACGCGGGCCTGGCCATCGTGGCCAAGACCAAGGTGCAGCTCGCGGGCAGCACCGCCGAGATCCTCGAGGCCGGCACGAAGATCATGATCGCGGGCGCGCCCGTCGCTTCCAATATCTCGAACCTGGTGAACATGGTCGGCACCGCGCTGCAGCCCATCTCCAGTGTCGCGCCGACGGTCGCCGAGAAGGTGGTCGAGAAGGGCGCGACCGTGCTGTCCAGCGGCGTCAGCGATCTCAGCTCCGCGCTGACCAGCAACAACAACACCAATACGAACAACAACACCAACAAGACCACCACCACGACGCCCTCGACGACCACCACCAAGACCGACGAGACCAAGAAGACCGAGAACCCGGACGGCACCAAGACCGACGGTGGCGGCGGCAGCCCGCTCAGCACCATCTTCGGCGGCGGCGTGCCCACCACCACGACGCCCTCGACCACGGTGGGCGCCAACCGGATTCCCACCGGCGAGGTCAGCAATACCGGCGCCGGAATACCGAAGACCACCACCGAGGCCAACGGCCGCACCACCTCGACCAGCTCGCCGGGCATGACGGGCGCCGGCGCCGCCGGACGCGCGGGCGCCGCCGACGAGGAATCCACCTCGGACCGCTCGGGCCTGGTCACCGGCGCGCACGGCGACGAAGTGGTCGGCGTCATCGAAGGCGTGGTGCTGCCGGTCGTCGGCGCTATCGAGGCCATCGAGGAGCCACCGGACAAGGCCCTCACACTCTGATTTCGAATTGCCAGGGGACACAGGAGGATTGGCATGAGCATCAACGCATTCGACGGTCTGCGCTTCGACGCCTCGACCGCCCGCGACGCCGCGGCCCAGCTGGACGCGCTCGCCGACCGCATCGCCAACGGGCTCGGTGTGGAGCAGGCGAAGCTGGACTTCGCGCCCGCCGGCTCCGACGAGGTGTCGCAGCGCGCCGCGCAGACGCTCAACACGGTCGCCGCGTCCTTCGTGGCCTCCGGCGGCGACGGTGTGACCGAACTGCGTAACCTCGCCTCGACGCTGCGCAGCCAGTTCGACGCCTTCGGCAAGGTCGAGGAACAGTCCGTCCTCGGCTTCGCCGGCTGAGCGGAGACCCTCCTCGATGCTGGAACCGACGAAACCCGGCTTCACCGAGACGGTTTGGGAATCCAAGCCGCCCGAAGAGCTGGCGCGCGAACTGGTGACGGGCGCCGGGGCGATCCCCGCCGCCGAAGCCGGGCTCGCGTGGACTCGACTGAGCGCGGGTTTCGCCGCCGCCGCCGTGGAATACGAGAGAATTCTCGTAATCCTCGACAGTGCTTGGGAATCCAAGAACAGCGGGCCGTTCATCGAACGCATCAAAGCGCTGCGTGACTGGATGGGAGCCTCCGCCTCCGCAGCCGCCGGTAATGCTGTTCAGGCCGAAACGCACGCGGCCGCATACGAACTCGCGAAATTGACCATGCCCGACGTCGACGAGGTCGAGAAGCTCAAAGATCTGCAGCAGCTGATGCAGCAGCTCGGCCTCGCGGGCGGGATGCCTCTACTAGGCGGGCTCGCCAAGACCGACATGGACGCCGACGCCGCCAAGGCGCAGGCGGCGCGGGTCATGCGGACCTACGAGGCCGCCACCGAATCGCTGGCCAAGCCGTGGGAACACCAAGCTCCGCCGCAGGTCACCGCCGAGCTGACGCCCGCCGAACAGCCGGTCGCGCCGGTCGAGATGGAAGCGCCCACGGTCCCGACGCCGTCGATGCCGAACATCAACCTCGGCTCGCTCAACCTGCCTCCCATGCCGCTGACGCAGGTGCGGGCCACCACCGTCGAGGCCAAGGAAACCACCACGCAACGCGTTGTGACGCAACCGGTTACGGTGCAGCAGAGCGGGACGACCATGGCCCCCACGCCGATGGGGGGCACGGGCCAGTCCAGCGATGAGGAGCACACGCCGCGGGCCGGGCTCGTCGGCGCGCCCACCAGCGACAACGAGCTGGGCCTCACCTCCGGCATGCAGGTCGCGCCCGCCGTCCTCGGCGGCCTGGACCCGGCCGCCCAGCGCGCGCCCGTCGACATCGCCTTCAATGCCGGCAGTGGGTCCGAAAAAGCCTCCAGCACAGCGGAGTCCGACGGCAGTCAGGGGTCGGCCACGTGACCACCCTCACCAACGACGGACTCATCGCGCTAGCCGGCCACCTAGGTGTGCAGACTCTGCCGCTCGTCCTATCCGTCGGGCCACGCCAGGAGACCTACGAGGACTGGCAGGAAGCCCAGGAACAGGCCCGCGCCGACCTACGCACCCGCCGCATCGTCGACGCCCACGGAGACGTCGACACCGACACCGCCACAACGCTTTTCACCTTCGCCCAACCCGACCGCGAGCTAGCCATGCGGGTCCACACCGCAAACGGCCAACTACGCGTCTGCGTCGCCCGCCGCGCCGACAGCCACGCCGTCGCCATCCGCCGCGGCGACACCCTCGACCTGAATCCCCTATGGTCCGACGGCTCCGGTGACTCCCTGGCCCGCCCCCTCCTCGACGCCCTCGGCCCCTGCCCGCCCGCCGATCTCGCCGCCTTCAGCGCCGAATCCGCCGACCTGGCCGAACGCCTCGACACCGCAACAACTTCCGAGGACTACGCGAGCACCGTCTACACCCTCGGCGTCCCCGACACCGACGCCACCGCCTACGGCCTCGCCCTCTCCGCCACCCACTCCTACGCCGAAATCGTGGCCTACGCCTACGCCGACGGCGTCACCGACCGATCGCCCGGAGCCGTCGCGGTCTACGACACCGCACGAGGCCGCATCGTGGCCGCACCGGGCGTCGCCCAGGACCAGCAACTCTGGTCCACGCTGACACCGGGCAGTGATCACCGTATCGCGCAGTCGATCTCGGCTCTGATCGACTCGCTGCCCGGGGGGAGGTGGCTGTCGTGAGTCACCCGTGACTTGCTCGCAGCTGACGCCCCGAACCGGTGATGCCGCAGCGCATCGCCTATCCATTTCCGAAGAAAAGGCAAGGTACAGACGATGGTTGCAAACGAAGCGGAACTCGCGAAGGCCGCGCAGTCCCACATGGCCGATGTGGTCGCGTCGATCAAGGACGTGCTGCGCAAGATCACCGAGACCGTGGACAACTCCCGGACCGGCTTTGCGGGCCAGGCGGCTGAGGCGTTCAAGTCCGCTGCTGACGCGTGGGACACCGAGGCCCAGAACCTGAACAAGGCGATGGACGAGTTCCAGGAGAAGGTCGGCGCGGGCACGGACGTGTTCAGCAACGTGGACATCACCAATGAAGACGCCTTCAAGGCCGCCCTCACGAACCTCGGGTAGTACGGGCCAGCGCCCCACCCATTTCTTCTTCACTGCAAAGGAATACTCATGCTTTACGACAAAGCCCACATGACCCAGCTGGTGGACGAGCTTCGCACCTTCCACCGTGATCTGGTCGCCGTTGCCGGTGACGGCACCGCCGCGGTCGACACCAGCAGCGACCTCGGCCAGGCGTACGAGCGCCTGAAGACCGCGTGGACGGACCCCAACAGCGGCGCCGAGAACGGTGCTCTGCAGGCCGTCATCACCGCGAAGTCCCACTGGGACTCCGCGTACCACGACAAGTGCCTGACCATTCTGGACAAGGTCACCACCGCGGTTGAGAACGCGCTGCACAACGCGCTGTCCGCGGACGCCAAGGTCGGTCAGTCCTTCGGCGGCTAATTGCAAGAAAATCGGTGCCACTCGCGACAGCGCACTCCTCCTTGTGGAGGGCTGCGCTGTCGTTGGCTGGTGCGCGGTAATCTACCTGCCCGTAGTTCCCGGTTCGACGGAGGATTTGGTTAGTGCCAGCCCAATTGACCACTCGTGCCCAGGTCAATGGGTACCGCTTTCTGCTGCGTCGACTGGATCACGCGCTGATTCGTCGCGACGTGCGGATGCTGCACGACCCGATGCGGTCGCAGTTCCGGTCGTTGATGGTGGGAGCCGTGCTCGCGCTGCTCGTGGTGGCCGGCGCGGCGATCATGGCCTTCATCCGTCCGCAGGGCTCCATCGGCGACGCGAACATCGTGATGGGCAAAGACAGCGGTGCGCTCTACGTCGTCATCCGGGACAAGGACGACAAGAGCAAGATGACTTTGTATCCGACGCTGAATCTCGCGTCGGCGCGGTTAATCTCGGGCACCAGCGAGTCGCCGAAATCGGTCAAGGACTCCAAACTCAACTCGGTCCCGCGGGGTCCCATTCTCGGCATTCCCGGTGTCCCTGCGGCTTTGCCTGGAACGGGACAGGGGGAGCGGTCCCAATGGACCTTGTGCGACAAGGTGCCATTGTCGGCGTCGGGTGGTGCGGCATCGTCCGCTGGTGCGGAGACGACCGTCATTGCAGGACATCTCGAACTCAGTGACCGGATCAAGCCGGTCGGCACCGACGCTGCGATCTGGGTGAGCAAGGGTGGCAAGGACTACCTGGTATACAACGGCAAGGTCGCTGAATTCGATCGGACGAAGGACTCGATCGCGCAGGCGCTCGGCCTGAGCGGAAAACGATCGCGGCCCGCTACCAGCAATCTTGTCGGCGCGGCGATTACGGTTCCGGCTCTGCTGCCGCCCACCATCCCGCGCGTTGGAGAGAACGGTCCGGGCAAGCTCAGCAGTGTGCCGGTCGGCGGAATCATCAAGGTCGCGGCCTTGGATGGTTCGGATCGATCGGACCTGTATGTCGTGCTCGCCGACGGTGTTCAGCGGATCTCCGCGTTCACCGCGCAGGTCATCGGTTCCAATAACTCCCAAGGAATGAACGGCTTCAAGTCCGTGACACCGGATGTGTTGAACGGCATCCCGGTGCTGCATACGCTGCCGGTCGACGACTTCCCCGAGAGCACTCCGAAGACCATCACCGCCGAGGACGACCCGGTCGCCTGCATCACCTGGGCTAAGAAGAGCGGCCTCGGTCGAGAACAGGCGGATGCCACCGAGGGGCCTTCGGACCGTGCGACCGTTCAATTGCTGCTCGGCACGCGTCTGCCCCTGCCCGAGTCGCAGCGTCCGGTTGATCTGGCTACCAAGGACGGAGCCGCAGGCGATCGCGTTGATGCGGTCTATGTTCCGCCCGCCACCGGAGAATTCGTGCGGACCACCGGAGTCGAACCGGGGAGTCAGCGGCGCGACAACCTCTTCTATATCGCCGATAACGGAGTCCGGTACGGCATTCCGGATCTCACGACTGCCGGGATCCTCGGACTCGGGACCGCACCCCATCTGGCTCCGTGGGAGATCATCAGCCAGCTGGTTCCCGGCCCCACGCTGTCCGGCAAGGACGCCCTGAAGAACTGGGACACCCTGCCGGGACAGTGACGGTGATTCGACCGCTGACAGCCGACCGGGACTACCTGACGCCTTTGGCAAGGATCGGCACAAGCTTGTCGATCAGGATTTGTTCGGAGTTGTCCGACCACTGGCGGATCGCGGCCACAGCGATCGGGTCATCGAGAACAATGACCGACGCCTTGGTCGCCGCGAGCGGGGACGGGAGATTCACCAGACCGCCTCCACCGGAGTCGGTGTCGCTGCGGACGGCGAGAACGAAGCCGGTGGTGAGGGGTGTGAGCGCGTTGTATTTGGCATCGGATCCCGGTGCGATTGGCCGTGGATTCGGCTCATCACCCTTCCGCAGGAAGTTCGGGTTGTAGCTGAAACCCAGGTCCTCGAAGAACTTGGCTTGAGGACCCGGCTTCAATTGAATGTCCATGTCCGCCGCGGAGCCGCTGGTGCCCGAGATATCCACTACGGCCATGCTTTTCCCATAGAAGGCGGGGTTCTGGGATCGGGCATCGGCCATTGCGTTATGGGCCGCCGATCCAGCTGACCCCTGCTGCGTTGCCCAGATGCCCACGCCTGCACCGAGCGCGACGACCGTAGCGCCGACCGCCGTGATGAGCAAGGCACGCCTTTTCGCAGCAGGTTTGGCGGGCGTGCTGGGTGCCGGTGACAACGACATCGTCGTGTCGGTGGGTCGATTGTGTGGCACAGTCTGCATCGAAAGGCCCGAGACACCGTATTCCAGAGCCGATTTCAATGCCGCGGTGAATTCATGGCAGGTATCGAATCGCTCAGCCGGGTTCTTGGCCATGGCGGCGGCGATCACTTCGTCCACAGCCGCGGGAATCGTAGGGTCGACTGCGGTGATCCGCGGTGGGGCTTCGCTGAGGTGGCCCATCATCACGACGGCCGGTTGTGTTCCCGGGTAGGGATTCTGACCGGTCAGCAGTCGAAAGAACGAGCAGGCGAGGCTGTAGATATCGGCACGATGGTCGAGCCGGTTCCCGCTCAGCTGTTCCGGCGAGGCATAGGCGATAGTAGCCACGAACCCGCCGGCTTGGGTGAGCTCATTCGTGTCCTCGGTCGATTTTGCGACACCGAAGTCGGTGAGCAACACCCGTTCCTCACCGTTGTCGCCGGTGGACAGCAAGAAGTTCGCGGGCTTGACGTCCCGATGCAGTAGGCCCCGGCGGTGTGCATGGTCGAGACCCCGCCCGACCTCTGTGACGATGTGCAGCGCGCGCCACGGTGTCATCGACTGCGGATCATGCTCGGCGGCCTCCGCCGCGTCGATGCCGTTCACATACTGCATCGCGATCCACAGCTGACCGTTGTCCTCGCCGCGGTTATAGATCGAGACGATGTTCGGATGATCCAGGGCCGCTGCAAGATTCGCCTCGCGCTCGAAACGTGCGCGGTATTCGGGATCCCGACTGTACTGCGGGCTGAGAACCTTCAGCGCATCCCAACGCGGCAGCTCGGGATGCCTTGCGAGGTAGACCGTGCCCATGCCGCCCGAGCCGAGTACGCGTTCGATACGGTAACCACGGACAATGACGCCCGGTCCGATGTTCATCCCAAGTCCTCACATGAACTGGCTGTTGGCAAGCAGGGCATATTGTGCGGCCGCACGCAGATGGACGTCTGCTAATTGCGAGCCCGCGACCCGTGCGACGTAGCGGTCATAGTGCAGCGTGCAGACGAATCGGCTGTACTGATTCCACGCCTTGAGCGATCGGGTGGTCTTGGCCTTCGGATTCTCGGCGCAGGAGACGCCGGGGACACCCATCGGTTTGTCATCGGAATCCGGTGTGATGCCGTTGATCCCAGACCACAGGGCGGTCGCACCAGCTGCGTCGCGTGCACGGAAGAGCAATGCGCCATTCCTGGCCGTGGAGATTCGATCCACTCCATTGTCTTCGAGCAGTCGTTTCCAGACAGTCTCATCCCCGGCGTAATGCAGATAGCCACGAGGAGTACGGGTGATCTCATCGTCGGCGTCAGCGTCGGCGTAGTCGACCGTATGCAGGGTTCGGCGCAGCATCCCGTCCGGGTCGTAATCCAGTCGAAGAACGTCTCTGTCCGACAGAGGAGGCAGCCTCTCGAGGAACGGATTCTGGGCCGCGAACACTTTCTCTACCAGGGCCTTCAAACCCTCGAGCTCTGGTTTGGGCTGTTGGACGAAGACGGATACCACGTACTGCCCGCTGGCCATGGTCGCCGACATGGACGGAATGCCCGGACGCCAATGCGCTTTGACACTGGGCTGCTTGTCGAGCGTGACGCCGACGTTCTGGTCGGCGGCTATCCCGAAATCCGCGGCCTCCATCTGCTCGGCTGCGGTCCGGGCTAGCTGCTGGTCAGGGAACTGAAGCACGGTCACATTGAACGATGTCGCCTCGGGGTTGGCTTCCGCGCCGCCGAGAGGGTGGTAGATCAGGAAGTCCTGCGAAATGAACTTGTCGGGAAGCGGATGCGTACTGGCACTCGCGCTGAAGGCGAACATCATCTTGTTGTTCTGCAGGACCGGTGCGACCGAACGGGCCAATACGCCGGAGCTGAAGGGATCGACGAGCGTATCGGTCAGGACGCTGTGCCCGAACATGGCGTCGACATCGGGTCCGGTCACGACCGCGTCGGCCAATCGACCGGTCGCGAGTTGCTTGCCGGCGAGTACCTCGTGAAGGTAGGTGGCCCGCGTGTCGAAAGGCTCGGTAACGTACTTGCCGACCTCGAGCTTCCGGACGTCGATTTCACCGGCGGTCGAATTGCCGGACACCGTACTTCCACATCCCGCGACGATGCTCGCGGTCAACAGGATCGCGGCCGAACCGAAAACTCCTCTGCGCGATGCACGGCGCATACGGAAAATACCCACGGTTCCCCCTACTTGTTGTTGGCGAGGATGGCGTACTGCGCGGACGTCCGCTGGTACACGTCCTGCTGCTGGGCTGCCGGAACCGCAACCGCGTATCGGTCGAAGGTGACGTAACAGTGGAAAGAGAACTGAGTCGCGTTGGGAGCCTTCGCCTTGTAGCAACTAGCTGATGGCAGTCCGGGCGGCGGATCGATCCTGTGCTCGAATCGGCTGACCGGGATTTCCTGAATGTATCGCTTGGCCGCTTCCGTGTCGCGGGTCCGAACCATCTGTCCCACGCCGTAACCGACGTAGTCCACGCCTGTGTGGTCGTAGCGAGGTGCAGTCTTGGAAGGATCGGCCGAGCTGTGCAGCGCGCCCTTGTTGTCGAGTACTCCGTCGAACGAATAGGCCATCGGATCACCGGTGGGTCGCCGTAGCGTCAGCCGAAGAATGCCTTGTGGGTCCAGAGGAAGCGCGGCGAGCTTGTCCGTGGAGGTCGGCTGGAAGTTCTTCAGCCGCTCGACTGTGGCCGAGGTGGCCTTGTCGGAGAGGTTCAGCAATCCGGGTTGATCCGAAACCTTCAACTGCATGTTCTCGGTGTTCTGGGCAACCGTCACGATGACGAATCTGCCTGTCGCGTAGAAGGACGCGAGCAACTGATAGTTGGGGACCCAGGTGACGGAAGCGCTCGGATACTGGGGTGAACTTGCCGGTTGGGCGAGTTCAGGGCTCTCGGTCCGGGCGAAGCCGCCACGCGCCAAGGCGGAAGCCGCCGACGTAGCGGAGTCCGCGGTGTCGAAGATCATCACGGCCTCACGGAGTGAGAACGCAATATTGTTGTCGGCGTCCGACTTGGCCGATGTCGCGAAGCCTGCTACCAACCCCGGGGTATTTGCTGTGAAGTGTTCGTTGTCCAGTACTTGGAGGAACGGATCTCCTTCGAAGGAATCCACTCCGGTGAAGGGCTGGACGCCGAGCATCCTGTGGGTCAGGGCCGGGTCGATATCCATCGGCAAGGGCACAACATTGCCCAAACGCAGGGCCTCGGTCGTGCGAGCCGCGAGTGCAGCATCTTTGGGCTCGAACTGCTGTGGTTTCGTTGCATAGCTTCCGGTGTCCAGCTTCGTCAGATCAACCGTTTGCTGCTCAGCCGAGTGTGATTCCGACCCGCACCCCGCGCTCACCAGGACCGAAATCGCCAGCGCTGCGGCCGCGGCCGCGCGCACCCCGAGACGGGCCGACCGTAGGCGGCCATGGCCATGACGCATGTCGAAATATCCCCCCGATACCGAATTACCTGTGACGCCGTACTTCTGGTGTGCCGAGTGTACTGGTGGGTCGGATGTGAGGCGCGCCATGCTGATCCGCTGTGGGGGTTCTTGCTGGTTGTGAGGTTCTGGAGGGAGGCTGGCAGATCAGAAGGATTGGCTGTTCGCGAGTAGGGCGTACTGGGCGGCTGCCTTCTGTTGGGCTTCGAGGAGTTGGTCGCCGGCGACCTGGGCTACGTAGCGGTGGTAGTGGAGTGTGCAGGTGAATTTGTCCTTGTGGTTCCATGCGTTGAGGTCGGACCAGGGGCGGCTGGTGTCGGGGTGGGTGGTTCGGGCGCAGGTGGTGTCGGGGACGGCGGGGGGATCGGCGGAATCCGGTGTGAAGGAGGTGATTCCGGTCCATAGGGCGGTGGCGGATCTGGTGTCCGGCGTGCGGAAGAGGAGGCCGCCGCTGGAGGCGGTGGAGATGCGGTCGACTCCGTTCGCATCGAGCAGTGGCTTCCACGTCGCCGGGGCTTCGACGTGGTGCAGGTAGCCGCGGGTGGTGTGGGTGCTCTCCCAGTCCGTGCTGGGGTCGATGTACTCGGTGGGGTGCAAGGTGCGGCGCAGCATGGCGTCGGGGTCGTAGTCGAGGCGGAAGATCTCCACGGTCGACAATCCGGGGGCTCGTTCGAGCAGCGGGAGTTGGGCGGCGAAGACCCGGTCGGCGAGGGAGCGCAGGGCATCCAGGTCGGCGGTCGGCATCTCGACGAACACATTGACCACATAGCGGCCTTCGGCGACGGTAGCGGCGAGTGACGGAATACCCGGCCGCCAATGAGCTTTCGCGGCGGAGGTACGCTCCAGCGTGACGCGGGCGTTCTGATCGGGAGACACATCGAAGTCGGCGGCTTCCATCTCCTCGGCCGCGGTCCGCGCTTGCTCCTCGTCCGGGAACTGGATCACGGCGACGTTGAACGAGGTCGCGGTCGGACCCGCGATCCTGCCGCCGAACGGCTGGAAGTTGCTGGAGACCTCGAAACCAATCATCTGGTCTCGTGCTTCGGTGCTGGCCGCGGCGGAATAGCCGTACACCATGTGGTTCCGCTCCAGTACCGGTTGCACGGCCCCCGCCAGCACCATGGAGGCGCCCGACGGCGATCCGAGCACCCTGGACAGCACGGTGTGACCGAACATGGGATCCACCTCCGGCCCGACGACCACATTGTCGGCCAGCCGGGCAGTGGCGAGATTCTCCGCGATGATCATGGACCGGTCATAGGTCGTACGGATGTCGAGCGGGTCGGTCGGGTAGTTGCCCACCGGCAGTTGCCGGACGTCGACCTCCGCGGCGACCGCGACACCAGAGACATCGTGACCACATCCGGCCAGCGAGGGGATGGCCGCGACGGCCGCGATGCCGAGGGCCAGCCTGTCGAAGAGCTTTCTGCCGCACTCACGGCGGGTACCGATGCGCACCGCGATTCCCCTACTTGTCATTCGCGAGGATGGCGTACTGGGCGGAGATCCGCTGCGACGCGTCCTGCCGTTGCTGGGACCACACGTGCGCCACGAACCGGCCGTAGGCGACTGTGCAATCGAACGGGAACGCGCGGCGGTTCGGGCCGTGATACTTCGTGCACCGGGCGCCCGGGAGACCCGCGGGCGCTTCGATCCGATGGCGGAACTTGTCGACGAAATAGGTGTCGAGCAGATCTTTCGCGGCGGTGTCGTCCCTTGTGCGATACAGAACTCCCGCGCCGTAACCGACGGCGTCCACGCCGTCCTTCGCGAAGAGTGAGAGCGCCTCCCCGGAATCGTATTCGCGGTGGAGTGCGCCGTGCGCGTCGAGAGCGCCGTTGAATCCGTGCGCGGTTCGATCACCGGCCGGGCGCGGCAAGGTGAGGCGACTCATGCCCAGCGGGTCGAGCGGCAAGGAGGTGAGCCGGTCCGGCGGCGTCGGATGAAACGACTTCAACCGATCCTCGGTGACGGCAATGGCCTTGTCGAACTTCGCGATCAGGTCGGGCAGATCCGAGATCTTCTCGGATGCCTTCTCCTGATTCTGGATCAGCGTGCCGATGACGAAACTCCCCACCGGATAGAACCCGGCGACGACCTGGCGGACGGGCTGCAAGGACAACAGCGCACCGGGGTGGGCTTCCGACCGTGTGGGCTCGCCGGAGCCCTCGCCCCAATCCAGGAATCGGGCCGACGCGAATACCTCCGCTGCCGCGGCGGCGTCGCCGGCATTGTCGAAGGACAGGACCAGATCGGTGAGCTGATACCCGAGGTCGGCATCCACGTCGGTCTGTGCGGAGGTGGCGAACCCTGCGGTGAACCCCGTCGGATCGGTCGTGAACGCCGTGTCCTCCAGCCACCCGAAGGCCGACTTACCGCCCCTCATCTCGGGGATCAGTAGGTCGGAGACACTCGTGAACGGGCGTACGCCACCGGTATTGATGGTCAGGGCCGGGTCGATATCCATCGGCAGCGGCATGGCGTCGCCGATCCGCATCGCCTCCGCGGCGCGGCCCGCCGCGTCCGCGTCGGACGCGGTGACCTGCGTCGGCGCGGTCGCGTAACTGCCGGTGTCGAGCGAGGTCGGATCGACCGATTCCACCTCGCGTGCAGTCGATTCCGCGCCGCACCCCGTCATCGTGAAAGACATGACGACCGATGCCGCTACCACCGCGCACAGCCTTGTCCGGGCCGACTGACGTCGGCCGACAGCTTGGATCACGTAGAAACTCCCCCGAGTGAATTACCAGCTGCGCCTTGACATCTGGCGCACAAAGCATACCGGTAGGTCTAGGCGGAGGTACACCCCTGAATCCAGGGGCGCTGAATCGGCGCCACCGACCGCGGCCAGGGCGGGCTCTGCGGCGACGCCACCGTGGGCGACCTGTGGCAGCCGGGTACCAATGCGGTCACGGTCAAGTCCGAGAAGGTCAGCACCGACTGGGCGAAGTTTCACCAAATATCAGTGTGCCGAAGGGCAGTTCATGATCGGCTACAGCCTGCGCGGTGACGAGATGTCGGCAGTCCTGTGCGCGCCCGGTTGACTGCCGCTGGCGGGTGCGGGCCGCACCGTGTGGTTCGACCGCGGCGACAACCGCCCGGCCTCCGGTGAGGGCGGCGACTGGGCCGAAGGCTGGTTCAAGGGCCAGTGCAACGCCAACGAGTACCTCGCCGGCATCGCGTTCTCCAACCGCGACCGCCGCGGCAACCATCCCCAAGCCCTCTACTGCCGCACCCTCCTCTGATCCGCGACTAGCAATCGGGCCCGACACTCCACGGTGCGGGCCCGACTCTCCTCCTTGAGAATGCGGGCCCCGCACACGGTTGGCGACTGAGCGCGAATATCCTCAACTGCCGCTTACGGGGCGGCTCGGACTGACCGAGCCGCGGTCGGCCAAACGCGCGCTCATGCCGATGATCGTGAATGTGGACACTGGCACCGGTCTCGAATTGCGAAGTCAGAATCCCGCCAGCGTGGAGAACCGGTCGCTGTGAGGATCGGGAGAATGTCAGTTGATGTGATGACAACTCTGCGGGCCTTCTATGCGGCCGAGGCCGCCTACCTCACCGAGGGTGCCAAGTTCGAGCAGATGGCCGCGCACTTGGCCTCGGACGTCGTTATGTACCAGGCATCCAGCCTGCCCTACGGTGGCGAATGGCGTGGGCACGAGGGCTTCCGGAAGTTCATTGCCGCCATGGGCGAGAACTGGGACGGTCTGTGGTTCGACGAGCAGCAGTTCCTCAGCGATCAGAATCGGGTCGTGGTCTACAGCCGCGGCCGACTGCGCGCACGACGCACCGGCCTTACATTGAAAACGTCACTACTGCAATGGATCAGCTTTCGAGATGGCTTGATCACCGAGTTCCGCCCGTACTACCACGACACCTCTGCGGTGCTGGCCACACTGACCGAGTGATCGAATCCTGGGTTATGCACGATATCCGTTCATGCCGCATACCGCGCTGACCGAACCGGCCAGCGCGAGGAGGACGACATGATCCAGCCGTCAGGCAAGTTCGGGACCCCGGTGGTCGGGTCACGGCGCCTCGTTCGATGAGTCGTCGGAGCGGCAGCGGCCGGTGTCGCGTTCTTACAATCGTGGGGCGGCGTCGGCGATCCAGACTGGGCTGACAGCAATGTTGTTGCGGAAAGGAAAGATCCATGGCAGTTGCCACACTGAAGATGCTCACCCTGGACAGTGCCGACGCGCGGCGAGACGCCGAGTTCTGGGCGGCCGCGCTCGGTTGGGAGATTGCCCACGTGCAGGACGAGTACGCCATGCTTACCGGTCCAGACCACGCGCTGGGATTCGGCACGGTCGCGGACTATCAGCCGCCCACCTGGCCGAACGAGAATGGAACCAAGCAGTTCCACCTGGATTTGGCGGTCGAAGACCTCGAGATGGCCAGTAAGCAACTGGTCGAGTTGGGCGCTACGGTGCCCGAGTTTCAACCGGGTGAAAGCTGGCGGGTGCTGCTCGATCCGAGCGGCCACCCGTTCTGCCTCACCCTCGCCGCCAATTGGGCTAGCTGACCGGTCTGGCCGTATCTGACTGGGTATCCGCAAATGCCGCATACCGCGCTGACCGGACCGGCCAGCGCGGGCCACCATCGGCGAGACCGACCACTGGATGGGAACATCCGCTCATGCCGAGGACCGTGCTGGAACTAGATCAAGGCTGGGTGCAGGCATGTTCGCGATTGAACGAGCCGACGCTTCCGGTGCCGGTGGGGAGGTTGCGGGTGGCGTCTGCGTATGCCTCCCCCGGGGTCGCCCCCTTACCGAAGCCCACGATCGGGAACCCTGCGACGATCGCGAGCGGACTCGTCACGACTGCACCGCAGCCGTTCGCGAACGTCACCATCATCCGGCAGTCGATGATGCCTTGACCCTTGCACGCTCGGTCGGCGGCTCGAATGGCGTCGGCTTCCGTCGGGTGGTTGACCGAAAACGCGTAGACGTTGCCCCACACGCTGAGGGAAACGGCGCCCCAGTTGACCGGGTCGGCGGCGGCAGGCGGTGCCGCAAGAACGGCAGCGGCGCTCACCGAGAGGGCGGCGGCCGCAATGGATTTGTTGAACAAGTAGCGTGCTTCCTCTGCGCGCCGACCAGGGTGCGGCGATCGCCTGGAAGATACCGCAGCGCATGGACTCGAGATCGCCCCAAGTCTTGGGGGCACGGCAAAGACCGTCACGAACTGCGGTGTTCGTGACGGATCTGCTGAAACCGATCTAGTCGCCCTTGGCTGCGGGAGCGCCCTCGTCGGTGGCCATCGCCTCGCGCAGCGACGGACGCGGTCAACTATGACGACGTGTGGCCCGGGCGAGAGCCGTGGCTGCGGCGGATTCGGTCCTCCCTCGACGAGGTCGCCTTGCCGCATACCGCGCTGACAGAACCGGCCGGCGTGGGTCGCCGGTGGTCGCAGCTGGAGTGCTGGCGGTCAGTGCGATGGACGTACCCGATTGCTGTCAGACGGTCCCGGCGTCAGATCGCGACTTCGAGCATGGAGATTTCGCCCGGCTCCACAGAGATCGTGTTGTCGATCTTGGTGCCGCCCGCGGCGAGGACTCGCACCGTCCATTCGCCTGGGGTAGTGAGAAATTTGAATTCCCCGGCGCTTCGGTGCGCGGGGTCGCGGGCTCGCTGATCGTCGAAATCGACACGGACGATTGATCCCGAGTGGTGGCGGTCCGGCGGGTTATGCGGCCTGGGCCCGAACGAGTTTGACGATCAGCGGTAGGTCCGTCAACGTCAGCGGGCGATCGACGGGCTTGTTCAGATCCTGCTCGACGAGCCACCGCAGATATTCGGACTGGCTCATACCCCGCTCCTTGGCGCGGGCCTTGAGTCGGCGGTCCTGAGTCGGGGGCAGTTTCACGGACCGTGGAATGTTGGCTGGCTCGGTTTTCGCACCGGCGGGAGGTGGCAGCATTTGGGCCTGGTCGGTCTGAATCCGCAGTCGCTGCGTCATCTCCAAGATCTGGTCTGGGGTCATGTTTTCGAACTCGTTTGCCGGATCAGTCATTGCGGGCCTCCCATGCTTCAAAGTCGGCGACCAGCTCACTGGACGGACGGCTTGCATTGACTACATGAACCAAACGCGGAAGCACACGGTGATCAGCGCCGGGCCGAGGCTCCGCTCAGGTAGTGCTGTTCCGCCGGGGTGGTGACCATGAGTGCCGTTGTCATCGTGGCCGGGGTGTGGACCGAGATGGTGTGCGGTGCGTCCGGGTGCTGGACGATCGTCACGTCGGCGTCGGGTTCGTAGTCGGTGGGGATGGTTTCGTGGATGGTGACCACGGTCGCTGAGCCGGGGGGTGCTGTGGTGGGGACGCCGTCGAAGACGATCACCGTGGCGGCGGGGCTGGCGAGGCGGCCGGTGACCGCTGTGCCTCGGGAGCTGTGGGTTACCGAGGACGCCAGGGAAAGGGCTTGGGGGGCTGCGACATTGGTGACCATGCCCTGCCAGGCCCAGGGGCGGGCGGTGTGGACCACCGCGCCGGCGCCCAGGGCGATGGCTCGGATGATGACCTGTTGGGCCAGTTGGAGGCTGGCGATGATGTCGATGCGGCGGGAGCCGTCGCCGATGAGGGGGACGGCGATGCCGCTGCCGGTGGCGTCGGCGCCGATGAGCTGGCCGCAGCCGGCGGTGGGCATGGTGATGTCGGTGAGGACGTCGACCGGGCCGCGGTAGCCGGAGGGGCGGATCTCCTGGGTGCCGTAGGACAGGATGTCCATGAGGGCCCAGAGTTGGCGGCGGGGGAGTTCCTTCAGGCCCGCCACGGGGGGTTCGCCGTGCTCGTAGGGGGTTTCGTAGCGGACTCGGGCGTCCACCTCGACGATGGCGGCGGGCTGGCCGGGCTTGGCGCCGGGCTCGGGGACCGGCTGCAGGCGGACGGTGACGGTGGTGGCGAGGCTGCGGACCGCCCAGATCTTGGCCAGGCCGTCGGAATTGAACAGCTGCGGATCGATCTGGTAGCTGGTCAGGTGAATGCCGTTGTGCTCCAGGTTGTCCGGGTGCTCGGTGAACTCGGCGACGGGGATGCCGCGGGTGAGTTCGCGCAGGGCGGTGGACATTTCGGAGGTGGTCAGGACCGAGGCCGTGATGCCGTGCCCGGCCAGGCGGTTCGCCACCCGGCGGGTGGCGACCAGGGCCGAGCGGAGCGCGCCCTCGGGGCCGCCGCCGCGATTGTCGACCGCCTTGGCATTGTCGAGCGGGTTCAGGCGCAGCACCAGCCACATGGTGCGGTGCGCGATGGCGGGCAGCGGGCCCAGGATCTCGTCGTAGAGCCGGCCCAGCGGGGCGATGCTGGCCGCGTAGCCGGAGATCACCGCCTCGGTGCTGGCCGTGCGGGTGCCGGTGCTGATGACGTCCACCGAATGCAGCTCGACATCGTATTGGCGCAGGCAGGCCGCGATCTCGTTGAGCGGCAGCAGCTGATCGGTGCTCAGCGAGCCACGACGCAGCAGGGTCAGCGTGTCCGGCGGCGGATCGATGCGGAGCATGGTGGTCAGCAGGGTGCCGTCCCAGCGCAGACCGCAACTGCCGCCGTCGGGGAGCGGGACGTCGACCGCGGCGTTCTCGTCGAGGTTCGCGCGGCGGGCCTGCTGCCAGCGGTAGGTCGCCCAACGGCCCAGCCGCAGACCGATCGGGACGCCGCCCACCGGGATCAACAGGATCAGAGCCGGAATCAGACCGGCCGGGAGCGTACCCCACCACGGGGCCTTCAACGTGACCGCGACCAGAGAGAGCACGACGCCCAGCAGCGCGGCCGGAATCACCAGGCGCAGTGGCAGGTTCCGCAGCAGCCACAGATCGTCCGAACGTAGCTCGGAGGCAACGGCATTCGCGGCAGCCGTCGAGTCGGGCCGCGGCGCGCGCCGTCCGCGAGACCGGGCCTCGGGCTCCGGAGTGCCCGAGCGGTCCGACTGCGGTCCGGACGATTGCGGCGCGTCCGGCGGAGCCTGAGGGACCTGCGGCTGCGGAGCCGGAGCAGGCGGTACCGGTCGCGGCGGCGCCGCGACATTCGAGGTGCGCTGCAGGAAGTCGTCGAACTCGCGCCCGAAACCGCTTCCCCCACTGGATGAGTGGCCGGGCGCACCCTGCGGTTGGCCAGGATTGCCGTGCGAGCCGGGATGACCGGCCTGCCCAGGATGACCGGGTGCCTGGCCGGGATCACCGTATGCCTGGCCGGGGCCGTACGACTGCCCCGGACCGCCATACCCCTGGGGCGGACGGCCCTGCCGCTCGCTCCCGCCATTTCCGCCCGGCTGATAGCCGCCCGCTCCCCGCGGAAAGTCGTTCACAGTTCAGTTGCCCCTCAGTCGGCGGCCGACGCCAGATTCAGCGAGGTGAGCAGGGTGCTCAACGCGGCCTTCATGTCGGGACCCTCGATGCGCATGAGCACCGATTCGTCCACGGCGCTCAGATCGATGGATTCGTCGTTGGCCAGCCGGAACTCGCGTTCCTCCTCGGCCGCCTCGATCAGGTTGCGGATGAAGCGACCGTTGCCGGCCACGTCGACCCCGCGGCGCGGTTGCCCGCTCTGATCGGTGCTCTCCATCGTGTAGAGCTTCTGACAGGTGGTGATCAGCGCGGCCAGCGCGTCCTCGGACAGGTCCGAATCTCGTTTGGACGCAACGACTTCACCGATCGCGCCGAGTTCCTCGGCGGTGTAGGACGGGAACTGGAGCCGCTTGGCGAAGCGGGACGCCAGACCGTCGTTGGCGGCCAGGAAGCGGTCGATCTCGCCGTCGTATCCGGCGATGATCACCACCAGGCGGTCGCGGTCGTTCTCCATGCGGGCCAGCAGGGTGTCGACGGCCTCGCGGCCGAACGCGTCACCGCCGGAGAGCCCGGTCTGGATCAGGGTGTACGCCTCGTCGATGAACAGCACGCCGTCCATGGCGGTGTCGATCAGGGCGTCGGTCTTGATGGCGGTGGAACCCAGGTGCTGGCCGACGAAGTCGGAGCGCTTGGTCTCGACCACCTTGTCGGTCTTGAGAATGCCCAGGCCGCAATAGATCTTGGCGACCACGCGCGCGATGGTGGTCTTACCGGTTCCCGGCGGACCGGTGAAGGCCAGGTGCTGGCCGCGCGCGGAGCTCGAAAGCCCTTTCTCCGCCCGGATCTTCGCCAGCTGCGCACTCGACTGCAACTTGGCCACCTGCGTTTTCACCGCCGCCAGGCCGATCTGCTTGTCCAGCTCGGCGCGCGCCTGGGCCAGGATCTCCTTGGCCCGGTCCTCGTGCTCGGCGGCCTGCTTCTCCTCCAGCGAGGGCGCCGACGCCGGATCCCAGCGGTCGGTGCGGGCCTCGATCACCTCGCGGGTGGTCAGGGTGATGCGGTAGGTGCGGTCGCGCATGGCCGCGGTGTTGGCGTCGAAATCCGGTGCCTGCGAATACACCTTCTCGAACAGCGCCTGGGCCTCCTCGGCCGCGCCGTTCTCGCGCAGGCACAGACCGCGGCAGAACATGGCCGCGGTGCGGGCCGCCGGGATCGGGCCCGCCTCGGCGGCCTCCATGCGGCGGATCGCCTCGCCGAACAGGCCCAGCTGCGCGCAGGCCGTGCCGACCATCACATGCGCGCCCGCGGCCAGATACGGGTCCTCCCAGCTGTCGGAGCCGTTGAGGACGGTCATCACGTCCGGCCAGCGCTGGGTGTTGTAGTGCAGGATGCCGCGCACGTATTTGGCGATCCGGCCGTCGATTTCGAAGTCCGGTTCCGAGGCCCGCGCCCGGCGGTGCTTCTCGAGTTCGTCGAGGACCTGTTCGGCCTCGTCGTACTGCTTCTCCGCGATCAGGTGCGCCGCCCACGCCAGGTGGGTTTCGGTGAAACTCGCCAGCGGATAGTCGATGTAGAGCCCCGGCAGGAAACGTCCGGCAAGCGTCCGCGGCGGCAGGCCCAACCGGCGCTGTTCCCGTCCCAGCGAGACGGTGCTGCACTTGTACAGGTTGCTCAGAACATCCGTGGTGACCTCACCGGCGGCGGCCCGGCCCAGCCAGGCGTCGGCCATGGTGGGGTCCCACTCGGTGGCGCGCTGGAACGCCAGTTTCGCGTAGTCGAGGTCCCGGTTCGATTCCTGGCCCTCGATGCTCAACCCCAAGGACAGCACTCCCGCGTCGAAGGCGCGTTGGGCCTGGCGAGTGTCGATCATCCTAGTCGAACCCCGAATTCGTCGAACCTGGTTGGTCTTTCGTTCACTTTCCCCACTCACACCGCGCGAATCGCACGCCTGGGGACAGTCGGATACATTATGGTTAACCGCCCTGGGCGGGCAACTGTTGAGAGCTATAGGGGAGCAGTTCAGCAAGTGACAGCACAGTCGATCAGCGGCCCGCGGGCGGCTGAACCCGAATTGTGCCGAGTGTCCGTCATCGGGGGGAATACCCAGCTCGACGTCGGTCTGCCGGCCAACGTGCCGATCGCCGCGTTCATCGGTGATCTGGTGCGTCTCATCGAATCCCGCAATCCCGATCCGATCGGCGGCGATGAGGGTGGCACGCCACTTCAATCGCAGCATTGGACACTGGCCAAATTGGGCCGCGACATGATCGCGCCCAGCCAGACCCTCAATGACGCCGAGATCTACGACGGCGAATTGCTGGTGCTGCGTGCGGTTTCCGCCAAGGAAGCGCCCGCCCTGTTCGACGACGTGATCGACGCTGTGTCGAGACTCACGGCCGAGGAGTTCCGCAGCTGGTCGCCGAGCGCGGCCCGCTGGACCGGTCTGGTGGCCGGAGTGTCGGCGGTGCTGTTCGCGGTGCTGCTGGCGCTGCTCTCGCGTGCGGACGGCGATAAGTTCGTCGCGCCGCCGCTGCTGCTGCTCGGCGCGATCGGCGCACTGGTCGCCGGGGCGATCGCCATGCGCAAGTACGCCGACGAGCTGACCGCCACCGTGCTCACGCTGTGCATGCTGCTGCTCACCTTCGGCGGCGCGGCGCTGGCCGTGCCCGGTTCGCTGGGCAGTCCGCACCTGATGCTCGGCGCGGCCGCGACCCTGCTGCTCGCCGTCGTCGGCTACCGCATCATCGGGGCCGGCGCCGCGGTGGTGTCCGCGGTCGTGACCGTGGTGCTGCTGTCCGGACTCGGCGCCGCCGTGCGCATGATCTGGGACGCCGGAGTGCCGAAAGTGGCTGCGGGCGTTCTGGTCGCATCGATCGTCGTGCTGTCGATGGTGCCGCGACTGGCCGCCATGCTGGCCCGACTACCCGTGCCGCCGGTGCCCACCGCCGGCGCGGCCATCGACCCGGCCGACCACGAACCCCGGCCCACCATCGAAGGCATCGGCGCGATCGGCGCCACCGTGCTGCCGTCCGCGCACGGACTCGGGCAGCGCGCCCGCACGGCCAATCAGTTCCAGACCGGCATCGTGGTCGGCAGCGCCATCGGCGCCGTCGCCGGTGCGCTGGGCACGGCCGATCCACTGAAATCCGACCGCTGGCAGGGCATCGCGCTCGCCGTGGTCGTCTCGATCATCCTCTGCCTGCGCGGGCGCTCGTTCGCCGATCTCACCCAGGCCGCCACCCTGATCGTCAGCGGCTGCGTCACCTTCATCGGGCTGGCGGTGCTGCTGGCGGTCGCCGATGACGGCATGCCGTTGCTCTCGGCCGGACTGCTGCTGGCCTTCGCGGTGGGCGCCATCGGATTCGGCGTCATCGGTCCGCACGTCGAGGTCACCCCGGTCACCCGGCGCTTCAACGAGATCTTCGAGTACGGCTTGATCTGCTCGATCGTCCCGTTGGTGCTGTGGATCATGGATGTCTACTCGACGGCCCGGAACATATGATCGCGCGTCCCGGAAACTGGGCGCGAACACTGTGTGCGGCAGCGATTCTCGGCGGTGCGCTGCTGGGGCCGCAGGCCCCGGTCGCGAATGCGGCTGTCAGTCAGCCCAATCCCGACCTGTCCCATCTGGGGGAGGCGCAGGGGCTGGCGGGTAAGCCCGCGCCACCGGTGCCGACGCAGAAGAACGCCGTCTGCGTGGAACAGTCGCTCAAGGGCGACGCGCCGCGCGACGAACCAGTCGCGCAGAAGGTGCTCGACCTGCCCGCGGTGTGGCGGGCCAATCCCGGCCCGAACCGCAAGGGTGCGGGGCAGAAGGTCGCGGTCATCGACACCGGTGTCAATCGGCACCCCCGGCTGGCGAACCTCCAGGGCGGCGGCGATTACGTCGCCGAGGGCGACGGCACCAGCGAGGACTGCGACGGCCACGGCACCTTGGTGGCCGGCATCATCGGCGCGCAGCCCAGCCCGGACGACGCCTTCGTGGGTGTCGCGCCGGACGCGGAGATCCTGTCCATCCGCCAGCTCAGCGACGCCTACAAGGCCAAGGACTCGGCGGGCGGGGACACGCCCGGCAGCATGAGCAAGTCCGGCTACGGCAATATGCAGACCCTCGCCGCGGCCGTGGTCCGCGCGGTGAACATGGGCGCCACCGTCATCAATATCTCCGAGGACGCCTGCACCGCCGCGGGCGGCGACACCGCCGACGCGGTACTCGGCGACGCGGTGCGCTTCGCCTTCGAGCAGAACGTGGTCGTGGTGGTGGCCGCGGGCAACGTGGACCAGAACAGCGGCTGCGGAACCCAGAACGACACCTACACCGACAGCCGCACCAGCTGGAGCAAGGTCAAGACCATCGCCAGCCCGGCCTGGTTCGACAAGTACGTGCTCCCGGTCGCCTCGATCGACCCCAACGGCAGCCCGTCGAGCTTCTCGCTCTACGGCCCGTGGGTGGGGGTCGCGGCCATCGGCACCAATATCGTCTCGCTCGACAACAAGCCGGGCGGGACCGGACTGGTCAACGCCACCGGCGTCGACTCGGGCCAGAAGGCGCTCAACGGAACCAGTTTCGCCGCACCATATGTGGCGGGCCTGGCGGCGCTGGTGCGGGCCAAGAACCCGGACTGGACCGCGCGGCAGGTCATGAACCAGATCATGCTGACCGCGCACCAGCCCGGCACCGGCCGCGACGATCGCATCGGCGCGGGTCTCATCGACCCGGTCGCCGCGCTCACCACCGTGTTCCCGGCGGCCGTGCTCACCGCCGAGACGCCCGAGCTGCCGATCCACGCCGACGCCGACAAGTCCCACGCCTTCCCCAAGCCTGTGCAACCCGCCGGCCCCCCGCGCCTGCCGCGGCTGGTGGCCACCGTCGGCACCATCGTCTGCCTGTCCGCGCTGGGAATCGGTCTCGCCGTGTCGATTCCGTTCCGCCGCCACCGAAGCGACGACGAGCTGCCCGACCTCGATTCCTAAACGACCGGAGATATTTCCATGGCTACCGAAGGTTTCGTGCGCCGGCCCCGCATCGCCCCGCCCCGCGCGCCGGGTGGTGAGATGGCGCTGACCGCTCCGCCGGAGATCCCGCGGCCGGTCGCCGCGCCCCTGATGGCCAAGCTGATGCCGGTCGTCATGGTGGTCGCCATGATCGGCATGCTCGCCATGATGAGCCTCATGGGCCGCTCCATGCTGTCCAACCCGTACATGATGATGATGCCGATGATGATGATCATGTCGATGGCCGGCATGCTCATGGGGCAGCGCGGCAGCAGCAAGAGCTCGTCGGAGCTGAACGAGGAACGCAAGGACTACTTCCGCTACCTCGACCAGACCCGCCGCGAAGTCCGGCGCACCGGGCAGAAGCAGCTCGAGACGCTGATCTGGAGCCACCCCGAACCGGCCGATCTGCCCTCGATCGTGGGCTCGCGGCGCATGTGGGAGCGGCGGCCCGCCGACCCCGACTTCGGGCACGTGCGGGTCGGCATCGGCACCCACCGCCTCGCCGCCAAGCTGGCGCGGCCGGAGACCGGACCGCTCGAGGACCTGGAGCCGGTGTCCACCGTGGCGTTGCGTCGTTTCGTGCGAACGCATTCCGTGGTGCACCACCTGCCGACCGCCGTGTCGCTGCGCGCCTTCCCGGCCATCAATGTGGAGGGCCCGATCGAGGACGCGCGCGGGCTGGTGTGGTCGATGCTCATGGAGCTCACCGCGTTCCACGGCCCCGACCACGTCGCCGTCGCCATCGTCACCGCCGAACCCGACTGCGAGGCTTGGGCGTGGGCGAAATGGCTGCCGCACGTCCAGCATTCGAGTGAACGCGACGGCATGGGCGCGTCCCGCATGATCTACGGCTCGCTCGGCGAGCTGGAGACCGCGCTCGCCGACGACCTGCTCGAGCGCGGCCGGTTCATGCGCAACCCGCAGCCCACCCAGGGGCGGCTGCACCTGGTCGTCATCATCGATGACGGATACGTCAGCGGCAGTGAGCGTCTGATCAGCGAATCCGGTCTGGACGCGGTCACCGTCATCGACCTGAGCTCCGCCGAGAACAGCCTGGCCGCGCGCCGCGGACTGCAGCTCGTCGCCACCGGCGGCGAGGTGTTCGCCAAGAGCGCCGCGGGCACCGAGAAGTTCGCCAACGCCGACACCGTGACACTGGCCGAGGTGGAGTCCTTCGCGCGCAGCCTGGCCCGCTTCCGGATCGCCACCGCGGCGCAGATCGTCAGCCTCGGCGACAACACCACCGCCAGCGACCCGGGTCTGATGAACCTGCTCAAGATCCCGGACGCCGCGCAGATCGACCCCGCCAAGGTATGGCGGCCGCGCGCCGGGCGTGAACGACTACGCGTGCCGATCGGCATCACCCCCGACGGGACGCCGGTCGAGATCGACATCAAGGAATCGGCCGAGAACGGCATGGGCCCGCACGGCTTGTGCATCGGCGCGACCGGTTCCGGAAAGTCGGAATTCCTTCGCACGCTGATTCTTTCGATGGTCACCACGCACTCGCCGGACCAGCTCAACCTGATCCTGGTCGACTTCAAGGGTGGCGCGACCTTCCTCGGCATGGACCCGCTGCCGCACGTGGCGGCGGTCATCACCAACCTCGAGGAAGAGCTCGAGCTCGTCGACCGTATGCGCGACGCGCTCGCCGGTGAGATGAACCGGCGTCAGGAACTGCTGCGCTCGGCGGGTAACTTCGCCAATGTCGTCGAGTACGAGAAGGCGCGCGCGGCCGGCGTGCCGCTGGACCCGCTGCCCGCGCTGTTCGTGGTCATCGACGAGTTCTCCGAATTGCTCTCGCAGAAGCCCGATTTCGCCGATCTCTTCGTCATGATCGGCCGACTGGGCCGGTCGCTGCACGTGCACTTGCTGCTCGCCTCGCAGCGGCTCGAGGAGAACAAGATGCGGGGTCTGGACTCGCATCTGTCGTACCGCATCGGTCTGCGGACCTTCTCGGCCAACGAGTCGCGCGCCGTGCTCGGCATCACCGACGCCTACCACCTGCCCGGTATCCCGGGTTCCGGTTACCTCAAGAGCGACGCGTCGGATCCGTTGCGGTTCAACGCGACCTACGTGTCCGGGCCCTACGTCGCGCCCCGCTCGGCCCGCCAGGCCGCCGACGGCACCACCGTCGTGGAGGCGCCGCCGCGCGAATTCACCGCCGCCATGGTCGAGATCCTCGAGCAGCCCGAACCGGCGAACCCGTTCGATCCGCTCGACCTGCTGCCGCCCCCGCCGCCGTCGGGCGACGAGGGCCTGCCCGACAGCCTGCTGCAGACCGTCGTGAAACGCCTGACGGGGCACGGCCGTCCCGCCCACGAGGTGTGGCTGCCGCCGCTCGAGGACTCGCCGACCGTGGACATGCTGCTGCCGGATCCGGACTGGCGGTCGCCGGTCAATCGGCACGGGCAGCTGTGGATGCCGATCGGCATCATCGACAAGCCCTACGAGCAGCGCCGCGACGTGCTCACCATCAATCTCGCGGGCGCACAGGGCAATGTGGCCGTCGTCGGCGGCCCGCAGTCCGGTAAGTCGACCACGCTGCGCACCATCATCATGTCCGCGGCGGCCACCCACACGCCCGAACAGGTGCAGTTCTACTGCCTCGACTTCGGTGGTGGCTCCATGGCCGGTCTGGTCGGGCTGCCGCACGTCGGTTCGGTCGCGGGCAAGCTCGACTCCGACCGGGTGCGGCGCACCATCGCCGAGCTCACCACCCTGCTGCGCGAACGCGAGGAGCGCTTCGCCGGGCTGGGCATCGAATCCATGGCCGAGTTCCGGCGGCGCAAGCACGCCGCGCAGAACGCGCCGCAGTCCGACGACCCGGTGCTGGGCGACCGCTTCGGCGACGTGTTCCTGGTCATCGACAACTGGCAGGTCGTCCGCGAGGAATTCGACAGCCTGGAGCCGCTGGTCGGACAGCTTGCCGCACAGGGCCTTTCGTACGGCATCCACGTGATCCTGGGCGCCAACCGGTGGGGCGAGATCCGGGCCTCGGTCAAGGACATGATCGGCACCCGCATCGAACTGCGTCTGGGCGACCCCTCGGACTCCGAGATGGGCCGCCGGGTCGCGGTCAACGTGCCGCTCAACCGGCCCGGCCGCGGCCTCACCTCCGACCAGCTGCACATGCTGATCGCCATGCCGCGTCTGGACTCCGACACCAATGCCCAGAACCTGGCCGAGGGCGTGGCCGCCGCGCGCACCGAGATGCAGGCCATCTGGGGCGAGCGCCGCGCGCCCGAGGTCCGCACCCTGCCCGGCAACGTGCCCCGCGAGCAGATCCTGGAACTGGCTCGCCGCCACGGGATTCAGCAGGGCCCGACCAAGGTGGTCATCGGCATCGGCGAATCCGAGCTGCAGCCGATCGTGCTGGACTTCGCCTCCGATCCGCACTTCATGGTGTTCTCCGAGGTCGAGTCCGGCAAGACCACGGTGCTGCGCAACATCATTCGCGGCATCGCCGAGAGCTCCAACGCCGACACCGCGCGCGTCATCCTCATCGACTACCGCCGCACCCTGCTCGGGGTCCTGGAGGGCGACCAGCTCGCCGGGTACTCCACCTCCTCGCAGACCTGCGGCGGCATGATCAAGGAAGTCGTCAACTACCTGTCCAAGCGCATCCCGGGCTCCGACATCACCCCGCAGCAGCTGCGCGACCGGGACTGGTGGACCGGCCCCGAGATCTATGTCGTGGTCGACGACTACGACATGGTGGTGGCGGGCGGAAACCCGTTGGGCGCGTTGATCGAACTGCTCCCGCAGGCCCGCGACATCGGCCTGCACGTGGTCATCTCCCGCAATATGGGCGGCATCTCCCGAGCCCTCTACGACCAGGTGCTCGGCTCGATGAAGAACCTGTCCGTCCCCGCGCTGCTCATGAGCGGCTCCCGGGACGAGGGCAAGCTCATCGGCGACATCCGCCCCATGCGCCTGCCCCCCGGTCGAGGCATCCTCTGGTCCCGCTCCCGCGGCGACGAGATGATCCAGATCGCCGACCTGGCCGCGCTGTAGCTCAGGTGGTGGCCGCCGAGCCCGGCTCGGCGGTCACGCCCGGGTGCGGGCGGACGAAGGGGTGCTGAGTGAGCGTCCAGGTGGGGGCCGAGGCGGGATCGACGGTGAAACGGGTGGTTTCGCCGGCGGCCAGGGTGAGGGTCGGGCGGACCAGGTCGTGAGACCAGGCCGAGGTCGGGCGTTCGAACAGGGCCCGGGAAGGGCCGGTCGCCTCGGGGCCCGCGATGCGCGCGAGGCGGAAACCGGCGCGGCGGTAGTAGGCGTGCAGGCCCTGATTGGTGGTCCAGGCGTCCAGGCGGACCCAGCCGCGGTGCTGGCGGCGGGCCAGGAGCGCGGCGTGCGCGAGCAGCGCCTCGCCGACGCGGATTCCGGCGAAGCGCAGATCGACGATCATGTAGTGGATGATCACGGCATCGGCCAATTCGCCGGGGGACCAGAGGTTCTCGTCGGCGCGGTCGTTGACGGTGATGGTCCCGGCGGGTTCGCCGTCCACCTCCGCTATCCAGGTCTCACCGCGCCGGACCGCGTGGGCCACGGACCGGACGAAGGTCTCGATGGGGAGACCACGTCCGGCCCGCGTCCACTGGTCACTGCCGCGCGCCGCCAGCCAGCTGGTGCGCTGCAACCGGAACCGGGTGATGGTCCCCAGATCCGCGACGCGGGCCCGACGCAGGTGCGGTTTCATGGCGAACCGGGTAGCAGGGAATTACCAAAGGAATGAGAATTACCGGTCGGAAAGGGCGCACCCAGAGTTTTACGAATAATGTCCGTTCCTTCGTCATCGCCCAATTCGTATGCCAATCGGTTGCGGGCCGCAGTGGAACGATGACGGGTCACTCGAGTGACGCGATCATGATTGGCCCCGATGCGTAAATGATCGAGAAGAATGGTGCCTGGACCGATGCCCAATAAAGCCGCTTCCTCGGCCGTGGCGGGACGGGAAACGACCGTGTCGCGGTGCGCCGTCTCGGCGTGTCCGCGGTCGGCGAGGCGCCGCGTCGTCCCCTCGGGGATATCGTGCGGCACGTCGATTCCGGTGGCCTCGGCCAGATCTCGCGGATAGAAGCTGACCTCCCATGACCACGGTTCGTTGTCCAGATACTGCATGATAGTGCGCGAAACGACCCATTCGTCGCGCGCCACGCCCAGCCAGTGCGCCACCTCCTGACTGGCCGGTTCCATTCTCGCGCTGAACTGTTTGGACGGCTCACGACCGGCCGCGCGCGCGATCTCCGAGAAGATATCGTGGGCCGCACGCGGCCGATCAGGCCGAATGTGGTTGGTCACAACGGATTCCAGGACCTCCTGGCTGCGCACGATGGTGCCCCGGGAAGTCGCTGTATAGACCAAATTCTCGGCAACCAGGAGTTGAATCGCATTGCGAGCCGTCGTAATCGAGACCTGCATCTGATCGGCCAACTCATTGTGACTCGGTAGTCGATCGCCCGGTTCCCACTTGCCGGCGCGGATCTCCTCGCGGAGGAGGTCTGCGATCCGTTGGTATCTCGGACCGTCCGCCATCTCGCTCCTCGTTTGTTGCTTCAAGGGTTGGAAGTCTACTCCGGTAGTTCTACTGCCGTGTAAGGCTTGACAGCAGCATTCTGAGGTTTATTGTAATGAACGTCCTGAATGCGGTGTTGTTATACGTCGAACGCGAGGCAACGTGGCAGGTTCGGAGACATCAAACACGGTCGTTGTGGCATTGCCCGACGTGTCCTGTTCCTATGTGGACTTGGAGGCGCAGCCACTGGCTTCCGGCCTATTGCCGACCTCCGACCTACTCCTGCGCGCTTGTCGCGGTCACCGGGTCATCGGCGGACCCCTGCTGTGGTTCGCCCATGATCTCGCGGTGCTGCACGAGCGGCGAGTGGTCGGGCGCGGTGGTGTCGGCCCGGAAACCGATCCGACCTCGATCATCGAAAACAAGCGTCGCCGAATCGAATTGGTCATGGCCATAGACGATTGGATCGTGCGCTCGGTGCCCCAGCATCGACTGGGTGCGACCTTGCACACCGAAACAGTCGGATCGGTCATCGACCGGCTCGCGGACGCATCAGTGAGAGCGCATCACGCGTTGATGACCCTTGACGCCAATGATGAAATGCTGCACGGCGCTTGGCACCATTTAGCCGAATTGTCGGACGCCTACGACGATCTCGTGCGAGATGTTCTCGCCGGGCGTCGCCGGCTGCCCGCCTGGTAAACAGCGAGACCGATGCGCGGTCCGGACCCGAGGGTGGCCCGGACCGTCATCTTTGCGTTTCCGCGTATACGGTTGGCACGATCATTGAGTTCGACCACAAGGGGAGTTGTGGACAAGCTACAAGTTCGTGCGATAGTCGCTGCGCTACTGGCGATTACGGCACTCGCTACCGGGGGATGCGGGTCCGACCCGGGAACCGCCGCCGAAACCGTCGACCTGGGCAAGCTGGACACCGGCAACTACGCCACCAAACCCCAGCAACTGGTCCCCGAGGACCCGGCCCGCATGAGCCGCAACCTGGAAGCCCTGCGCCTCGCGGACGCCGTGCCGTTGCCGCAGCAGATCGATCCGGCGCTGACCCACAATCTGGGCGGGGTGCACACCTTCATCGACGTGAAGGCCTTCGGCAACAGTTCGCCTTTCGCGTCCTTCGACAATGACGCCTTCACCGCCAGTACCCCTGGCCTGGTCGCCGGATTCGGGACCGCAGCCGCCTCCAATGCCGACACCAAGAACCTCGGGTACACGCTGCGGCACTCGGTGATGATCTTCGAGAGCGACACCGCCGCCACCGCCGCGGCCATCGCACTGTCGGGGATGCGTTTCGACACCATCACCAATCCGGATCCGTTGCAGTCGACCGGGTATCCGAGCGCGCGCGTGGTGTGGATCCCGCAGTTCCAGGCGCTCTCGTCCTGGTACGCGACCGGCCGGTACGTGATCGGCGACGTGGTCAACCACCACGAGAACGTCGAGCTGAAGATCTCCGACCCGAACGTCATGCTGGCGTTGTCGGACAGGGCGATCGGCGTGACCATCGAACGGCTGAAGGACTTCCGGCCGACTCCGGTCGACCAGCTCGCCAACCTGCCGATCGACCCGCAGGGCATCCTGAAGCTGACCCTGATCCGTCCGGACGGCGATCAGACGGCCTTCGCGCTCCAGGGCACTCTGAGCCGGGACGCCGCGCTGCACCGGGAAGACGACCCGAACGAGGGGCGCGCGCTGTTCGACAAGTACGGGGTCGACTTCATGGGATTCGGCGCCGGTCGGCTGGTCCGCACCCGGGATGCCGCTGCGGCCGAGGGGTTCGTCGGCGTGGAATCCGTTGGCCGCGCCTGGCATCGGATCGACTCCCCGCAGGGGCTGCCCAACGCCCGATGCGTCAAGTACCAGGGGCCGGTCGTGTTCCAGTTCCCGTACCGCTGCATGGTCGCCTACGGGCGGTACGCGGCCGAGGCGTGGTCGCAGCAGCCGCAGGACGTCTATCAGCGGATCTCGGCGCAGTACGCCATTCTCGCCAACGACAAATAGGGGTAGTCGTGAACAAGATCAATCGGCGTAGGGCCGTATTCGCCGCTACCGCTGCCAGTTTCAGCCTGGTGCTCGCCGGGTGCGGGGGCACCGTCTCCGGTGCGCCCGCCGCAGGCGAGATCGACATCCGCACCCTGGCCATCGGCAACTACCCGACCACGCCCATGGACTTCCGCGCCTCCTACGATCACTCGTTCCGCGACGGCAGCGCCATCGCCGTCGCGCGGCTCGGCGACGCCGTGGTGAGCGGCGCGGACGTCGACCCGCGCTTCGGCTACACGGCACTGGCCCGGCCTGAGACCGGCTTCGCGATCGCGCAGGCCGCCAAACCGGTGCTCGACGCCAATCACCTGATGCTGGCCTACTCGACCACCGTCAGCGACCACGCCCGCCTCGAAACCCTGTACATCGACCACAGTTCGGGCAATGCGAGTCCCTTCGAAGGCTGGGAGAACGATCCCACCGCGACCACCCTCAACGTGACCGTGATGCAGTTCCCCGACGAACAGCAGGCACGGGTCGCCGCCGACGGCATCGAATCCGCCGACTTCGCGGTCGCGGCCGCCGACAACGTGCGGGTGAGCTTGGATAAGTACCCGACCGCGAAAGCCCACTGGCGGCCCGGCATTCCCTCCATGGCGGCGACGGTGTCCCGCGGCCAGTACGCGATCAATATCGCGGTCCGCACACCCGAGGCGGAGATCGACGGCCTGAAAGCACTGGCCACCAAGATCATCGACGCCCAGCTGCCGCTGCTCGACAAGACGCCCCCGCTGACCGCGCGCGAAATCCTCTACCTCGACTACGACCCCGAAGGCATGCTGCGGCGAACCCTGCACCCCGCCGACTATCCGCGACCGGGGCAGGACGAGGCCGTGCGAACGCCCCGCGGCTACCTGCACACCGTCGACAACCAAGCGCCGTGGGAGCCGCTGCTCGACGACAACGGCGTCGACCTGACCGCGACGACCGTCAAGGGCGCGTTACTGTTCCGCGCCCGCGACGCGAAAGCCGCGGCGAGTCTGTGGACCGGCATCAACGGGCTCATCCAGGGCACGACCGACGCACCGCCCGGCGTGCCCGGGGCGACCTGCGCCGAGAACCCCAGCCCCAACCGCACCAGCTACTCCCAGGCCTGGAACGCCACCGACCGCTACGTCTGCACCCTGCACTACGACCGCTACGTCGCGCGCGTCGCCGGGGCCCAGCTCCTGGACGCCCAGCAACGCGCGGCCGCGCAGTACGCGCTGCTCGCCAAGGCCCAATACCTGTAGCGGGCGGCTACTTGGGCAGCTTCGAGACCGCGTCGGCGAGGAGCTTCGCCGCCTTGCCGCACGCGTCCGGAGTGGCCGACTGATCCGACGCCTGCAACTTCAGCTGCTCGGCATTGCCCTTGTCCGTCGGGCGCACCAGGTACGCGATATTGCAGTCGTTCGGGGTGCGGGCGCCGATCACATAGGTGGTGTAGTCGCCGGTCTGCACGGCCTCGTAGGCCCAGTCGCCCTGATCGGGGCGGGACTGGTCGACCAGGTCGACGCGCACCCAGCCGTTGGGGCCGACCACCGCGCACGCGTGCGGCGAATGCTGACGGTCGGTGACCTCACCGGTGATGTCGTGAATCGTGCTGTCCTGCAGCAGGGAACACGGGTCCACGCGCAGGACCGACGTCGCGGCGGCCTTACGCTGTGGGACCACCTCGGTCAGATGCTCGGCCACGGCCGCCAGCGCCTGCTCGGCAGCGGTGCAGGCGGCACCCGGCTGGGCCGCGGGATCCAGCTGCTCGGCCGACATGCGCAGCGGGACATCACCGGCCGACTTGGCGACCAGGACCGTGTCGCACTTGTTGTCGGCCGCGCCCGCGCTGAGGATCGTGCCCCAGCTCGCGGTGCGCGTGGTCGGCTTCAACTGGTCCACGCCGATCGCGGCATCGGGAATGTCGAGGGTGTAGTGGACCTTTCGCTGCGACGAATCGAGCACCGTGGTGGCGCAGCCGCCGGGCTGGGCCACCGGATCGCCGGTGCGGGTGCCCAGCTTGCCGGGCAGCGCCTTGTCCAGGACCGCGCAGGTGTCCAGCAGTCGCAGCTCGGCGGCCGTCAGATCCAGGGACGAATCCGTGCGCGCCTGCGCGTGGCCCTCGGAATCGGAGGCGCGAACCAGGCCGATCACCGTGCCGCCCACCACCACGACGCCGGTCACGGCCGCGGCCGCCAAGCCGATGGTGCGGCGGCGGCGATCCGCCAAGCGCGCCAGCTGATCCCGGTAACGGGTCTCCTGCTCGCCACTCGACGCCCACCACTCGGCGTCGGTGCGATGCGCCTCCAGGAAATCCAGCACCGGCTGCGGCCAGGCCGACTCCCCGGGAATGCGCTCCGCTTGCTCCAGCAGCTGCCGCGCCGACGGGCGATGCGCCGGATCGGCCGACAGGCAGGACTCGACCAGCTTGCGCAGCGCGTGCGGAACCGCCTGCAGATCCGGTGTCGCCGACATGGATCCGGTCGCGGCCAGCACCAGCAGCATGCCCACCGCGTAGATGTCGACCGCCGAGGTCACCGGCTGGCCCTCGGCCTGCTCGGGCGCCAGATACGCGGGAGCGTGGGCGGTGGCCGCACCGTCCTCGCGGGCGCGCGTGATGCCGAAGTCCACCAGACGCGGGCCCTCGGTGGTCAGCAGCACATTGCCGGGCTTCAGATTCCGGTGCACCAGCACCGCGCGGTGCACCTCCAGCAGCGCGGACGCCAGACCCGTCGCCAGCATGCGCAGACCCGGCACCGGCAGCGGGCCACAGCCCGCGATCACCGTCGCCAGATCCGGTGCGGGCAGGTATTCGGTGGCCAGCCACGGGCGTTCGGCATCCGCGTCACTGTCCACCACCGGCGTGAACCAGGAACCGGTCAACTGCTTGCCGGTCTCCAGCTCCCGCTGCAGGCGGGCCCGGAACTCCATGTCCACCGGCTGCGAGCCGTGAATCTGCTTGACCGCCACGAGCTTTCCGGTCGGCGTCCGACCCAGGAGCACCCGGCCCAGCTCACCCGTGCCGACCACCGCGATCATGTGGTGCGGGCCGATCCAGCGCGGATCGTCGGGCAACAGCGCCTTCATCGGAGATCCGCCGGGTTCGGCGCGAGCGGGCAGGGTGCGGCGGACAGGCCGCGGACATTACGCATCCAGGTGTACTCCGAGTTCTCGGGGTCGGCCGCGAGGAATTCGCCGGACAGGGCGGCAGCGCGATCGAGCCACAAACTAGCACCCGTTCGAAGCCGTGTCATGCGCAGCCACCCGCCCACGGCCACCGTCACCGCGGGGTCGAACGCCCTGCCGCCGAACCGCTTCGGAACCGGTCCCTGCTCAGCCCCGATAGTGCCGGTGGTCGGTGCCGAAATCATCGGCGACCGCGGCCGCCAGCTCCACATAAGCGCGCTTGACGGGCTTGCTCAGGCGATGCAGATCGATCTCCGCGCCCTCACCCAGGTGGGCGTCGTACGGGATGATGTGGACCGCGCGGCAACGCGACAAGAAATAGTCGCGCAACTGATTGATCCCGACATTCGGGGCGCCCGGGCGGGGCAGGTTGATCACCACCACCGCATTGCGGACCAGATGGTCGTGACCGTGCAGCGACAGCCAATCCAGCGTCGCCGCCGCACTGCGCGCGCCGTCGATCGCCGAACTCGAGATCAGCACCAGCGAATGCGCCAGATCCAGCACGCCCGCCATCGCCGAATGCATCAGGCCGGTACCGCAGTCGGTCAGGATGATGTTGTAGAAGCGCTGCAGGATCCGCGCCACCGCGCGGTACTCCTCCTCGCTGAACGCCTCCGACGCCGCCGGATCCCGCTCACTGGCCAGCACCTCCAACCGGCTGCTGCCCTGCGAGGTGTGCCGGCGCACGTCCGAATACCGCTGAATGTGATCGTCCAGCAACAGATCCCGCACCGTCGACCGGGTCTGCAAGGGCACCCGCTGCGACAGGGTTCCGAAGTCCGGGTTCGCGTCCACCGCGATCACCCGGTCCCCGCGAATCGACGAGAAGATCGAACCCAGACCCATCGTGGTCGTCGTCTTGCCGACGCCGCCCTTCAACGACAGCACCGCGATCCGATAGTCCCCGCGCACCGGCTGCCGGATCCGCGCCACCAACTCCTGCAGACGGCGCTCCTCCGCCGACATACCGGGATTGATCGCGCCACCGGACATATGGTGCACAGCCCGCCGCCATCCGGAGCCCGGAGCCTTCTTCGCCCGGCGCAACGGCACATCATCCAGCGATGGCGCGGGACCGCCGGCGAACCCGGCCGGGCCCCGAGCGCCCTGCGGGGGACCGGCCTGAGCCGGAGCGCCGTACTGACCGGGCGCACCGAATCCGGGCTGCACAGAACTCATCCCGTACTGCCCGGGCATGTGGCCACCCGGCTGCGCGTTCACATCACCCCAGACGGGCGCGTCCGAGCCGGGCTGTCCCGGGAAACCGGGCGCTGCCGACGGACCCGGCTGACCTGGAACGCCAGGCGTTGCGTACGGGCCGGGCCCGCCCGGGTAGCCGTGCTCCGGCCCGGGTGCGGCCCAAGGCATCTGCCCGCTCTGTGGGCCATCGGCCCCCGGACCCCACTGCGACCGCGCGGGAGCGCCGTCGCCCGGCATACCCGTGCCGGGCGGCACCATCCCGTCGGCCTGCGGCCCGTTGAATCCGGCGGCCGCAGCCTCGGACGTCGCGGCATTCGACCACGGGTTCGCGTCACCATCGGGACCCTGCGGAGCCGACTGGGGCGCGAACGGACCCGCCGGGAAACCATGCGGCGGAGTCGGCATCCCGGAATCGGGCTGCGACGCGCTGACCGGATGCCGACCACTCAGCCCGGCCGCCGCCGCCTCGGACAGCGGCGCGTTCGCCCAAGGATTCGCGTCCGGGTCCTCGGCCTCCGCCTTGTCCGGACCGCCAGCCGAGGGGTGTTGCCCAGGCATCGGAGGATGGCCGTCCGGCGCCCAGGCCGCTGGTGGCGATACGCCCTGCCCGGCGGGAAACCCCGGGGGCATACCCGAAATGTCGGAATCATGTCCGATGGGAGCGTTCGAATGCGGCGCGGCCTTGTTCTTCGGGCCGTTCGCCCACGGATTCAACTGCGGCGGAACGGGTCCGGACACGAGTCCCTGGTTCGGCGGCATCGGAGGAACACCGGAGTTCGGGGCAGGCGGCAGGCCCTGCGCGCCAGGGAGGGGTCCCGGAGCGGGCGGCAGGCCCTGCGCGCCAGGGAGGGGTCCCGGAGTGGGCGGCAGGCCCTGTGCGCCGGGGAAGGGTCCCGGGGCGGGCGGCAAGTGCTGCGCGCCGGGGAACGGTCCCGGCGGCGGTGGTAGCTGCTGACCGGCCTCGGCGGACTGCTGCGGGCCACCCGGGACCTGCGGCAGCGGGCCCGACGCCGGCGCCGAAAGACCGGGCGGCGCGGGCGGAATGTCGAGGCGCGGGTCGACAGGCGGCGTGACCTCCACCGCGCGATGGCGGCCCGGCGTCATCGCCTGATCGAAATCCGCCTCCGGGTCCGAGGCCTCGCCTGCAGCGGCATCGAGCTCCGCCAGTTCCGCGTCGAGCAGCTCGTGCGCGGCGGCCGTCGTATTCGGCACGGGAGGAACGTCATTGCCGGACCCCGGGCGATCGGCCGAGCTCGGCTTCGGCGTGCCCGGCGCCGGCAGGGGCTCCGGTCGGCTTGTGCTGGCACCTGATTCAGGGGCAGGCGGCAGCGGCCGGCGAGTCGTCGGATCGGCGGGCGCGATGATGCCGGACCCGGTCGCGTCGAGATCGCCCGGAGCCGGCGGCAGCGGCGGCTGCGACATCTTCGTGGTGACCTCGGCCGGATCGGCCGCGGGCGGCGTCGGCTCCTGGTCGCCGTCGGCGAGCTCACCCGGTGCCGGAG
>NZ_JBHWHH010000002.1:0-98410 GCF_042732555.1 Nocardia sp. NPDC059764 | reverse complement strand
CTCACCGACGGCAATGATCTGGTCCGCGCCGCAGTGCGAGAAAGTACTGGATCCGGCCAGTTGTACACCGATGCCGACTCGTTCGGGCGCGGCGGTGCGCAACTGCTTGGCGCCGCGCAGCACTCTCATGCCGGTGCCGACGACCTGCGTCACGTGCACGCCGGCGCCCAGTTCCCGCACGGCGAACCGGTGCCACAGTTGACCGGCAACCCCCTCGAACTGGTTGATCGACGGAATCTCGGTGTCGGCCAGCAGATCCTGTGCCGCCTCGATGCGCTCGCCCACCGGAAGCAGACCGGTATCCAAAACCACGACCACGCGACACCTCCCACAATCCCCTCCGCGGAGGGATGCACCCGTGAGACAGATTAACGAGTATCCCGCGCGTCCGAGAGACGAATGGCCGCCGCGGGCCGCCAGGTGGTGAGGCCCTTGCGGCCGTTCATGCTCTGTGGTTCGGGTATTCGCTGGTGACCATGAAGAAGGTCCGACCAGTGCGCCGTGGTCGGCGAAGCGTTCGTAATAGCGGCCGAGCAGGGCCAGGTCCACGGTCGTGGTGGCATCGGACGCGCCGCCGTCGGGTGATATCGGCGATGTGCTCGCTGAGGGCCGCCATCCGGTACGGCGGCGAGTTCGAAGCGGCCCGGAACCAGCTGGTTCCGGGCCGCTTTCGTGTTCAGCTGGGGGCACCACGGTCGCGGTACCTTCGACCTCGGCACCTGGGAGACCTTCCAGCCCTTGGGCTCCAGCAGTCTTCGTTGCCATGGGGACTCTGGGCTGAGATACGACTGCGCCGCGGTGCCATCGATTGTGCCGGTGGTGTTGGCGGCCGAAACACATACGGCCAGAGGGATTCCCGCACCGTCGGACAGAACGTGGATCTTCGAGCCGGATTTGCCGCGATCGACCGGATTCGGGCCGGTCAGATCGCCCCCTTTTTTCGCTCGCACCGACGCCGCGTCGATCACCGCCCGCGACCAGTCGATCAAGCCTTCGCTACCCAACTCGTCGAGCACCGCCCGATGTAGGCGCCGCCACAATCCAGCCTTGGTCCATACGCTGAACCGGCGATGCGCGGTGGGCACGGTGACATCGAACGACGGCGGCAGCAGTCGCCACGCGCAACCGCTGGTCAGCACGTACACCACGGCGGTGAACACAGCCCGCTCATCGGTTGGCGCGGTGCCGCCTCCTTGGGTTCGCGGGGTGAACTTCGGTAGCAGCGGCTCGGCCAGCTCCCACAACTCGTCCGGCACCAGCCGACGCGACAACTCGTCGATCACGGCCGGAAATCATGCCGCGCAATCGAATCCGATACGCGGTAAACGAATCACGACGACATGAGACACGGTCTGAGAAGCGGCCCGGAACCCATTGGTTCCGGTCCGCTTTCGCGTTGGTAGGGTCACGCTATGAACAACCGGGGGGCATTGTGAGTGGTGACGCAGAAATGGCCGAGCACGCTGAGCGAATCGACGCGGAGATCTCGCGGGTACGCGGACGGGCGCAAACCACCGACGGATCGGTGATGGTTGAAACCAACCCCTACGGTTCCATCACCGCCTGCACCTCTCCTCGCACGTGACCAGCGTTGAGCCCAGCCGGCTCGCCGCCGTCATCGTCGAATTGCATCGGCGCGCCTACGAAGAGGCCAAAGCCAACGGGGCCGAGGTCTTCAAGGCGATCCAGAGCCGCCTATCCGTGCGGGCCACGAATACGGCTCCACCGCCGGGCGACGACTGGGAAGACCTTGCGCCTGTTCGCTACACGTCGAGCATCTGAACCATGGTCGAGTTCGATACCGGGCGGATGCGCGGGATGGCCGGAGATCATCGCGGCCATGCGGACGCGGTCGAGGCTCTCACGCCGGTCGCCGGTGAAGAGGTGAAACTCGTACGGCCCAAGATGAAGAAGTCGGTCTTCGCTGTCCGCATCGAGGAGTGCTTGACAGCGATGGACGGAGTTACCGACTTACACGGCAAACGACTTCGCTCATTCGCCGACTTGATAGACGGTGCTGCGGCAGAGGCGGATCAGATGGACGACGACAACGCCGTGAAGTTCGGGGGGTGACGTGGCTGGCGACGAAGAGAACCTCACCATATCGATGGTGCTCTCATGGGACCTGGTGCAGCCGATCAAGGTTGCGGAGCTCGTTGGCCGGGCTGCCAAGAAGTTGAAACAGGAGCTGACGGACGCCGACGATCAGGTTCAGAAGGCTGAACCATGGTTCGGCGAGCAAGCCGGGGCCAGCGCCCGGACCCTCTCGAAGGGGTATCGCACGGACGGCGAAGCGACCGCCGGTGTGTACGTGGCAATGGCGAAGGCGATCCAGGACGGCTGCGGCACCATCGGGAAGAAGATCGATATGGTCCGTGACCTGGTCTCCGATGTCCAGAACTCAGACTACGACCTGTTCTACGAGGATGACGGTTCGGTCAAGTCGCGTGTATCGAACTGGGAAACTGCCGCGCCACCCTGGGGAATCGTCTCCCTCTACCTGAAGCAGAGTGAAATCAACAACCTGGACTTCAAGCTGAGGAACGCGCTCTGGGCGGTTGCACAGGAGGATGAGCGGGTCGCGGAGCGCGTATCCCAATGCATCGAGAAGCTGGCCGATTCGGTGAAAACGGAGATGGCCGGCGTCTATACCGACAAAGACCTGCTGGACATCCTCAAGAAGTATCAAACCCCTGATTCGACCAAGGACGGGGTGATGTGGCCCAACGCGACACAGCTCCAGTACATTCGGGACAATGTCGATCCCACGTTCCAGCCGAAATTTGTTACCGCGGAAGAGGCTGCTGTGCTCAATGAGCTGAGCCTTGGGGAACAGGTGAAGTTCTTGAAGATTCAGATGGCTGCGGGAGATTTCGGCAAGCACAACAAATACACCGAGGTGTACAGCCAGGCCGAGCAGGATGGGAAGGGTGATGCTGCCCGCCATATCTACTGGAACGCAAGGATGACGCAGGAGTTCGGTACCGACTGGACCGAGCGGTATACCACCGCGCATGAGAAGACGGGCGGCAACGTCGCGGCTCGTGAAGCGATGGATCTCTACAACAATTCGATCGGTCGTGACATCGGGCAGGACAAGAATGCGGACGACTCCACGATCCGCGCGCGGGTGCAGGACGCGATCGACAACGGTAAGGCTGTCGTCATCGTGGGCACCGGTTCCGAGGGAAAGACGCCACAGCTCGCGTGGAGCAGGGACACTCCGACCGATCAAACGATCGTCGGCCCGGGTGTGGGCATTCCGCTACCGGGGACGAAATGAGGGCTGCGATGAAAACGTCTGTTCGTGTTGGGGTTTTGGCTGCTCTGATGACTCTGGCAACCGCTTGCGGAATTCTTGCCCCGCAGGATGGTCCGGCGAGGAAGCAGGAGCCGAAAGACTGCAGCGCCACCTTTGACTTCGGTCCATGGACCGGTGATCAGCCTTTGGGATCCAGTGAACGTCTCTATCAGACGATTCTGGATGCACGGGCAAAGATGCAGACGATCTCCATGTTGGACATCGCGCACACTGCAGCTTGGTCCGACGAGTGGGACCGGATGGTCAGCGTCTGGGAGAATACCGATCGGGCCGAACTGAATTCTCGGGCTCAAACGCCGGGATACTGCTGGAAGAACCTCCCGCCGTCGTCGGTGATGTCGGGCCGGCCGTCGGACGGGTTCTACCTGTTCATCCGCGACAACCGACCAGTCCAATTCGTCCGGTACCGGATCAGTGAAGATCCGATTCTGATGGTACGAGGTGCAGTGGTGACCAAGGAGACCGTGCTGGTCTACTACGGTTCGAAACTCAAGCCGCAGTAGACTTTTCCGGTTCTCAATCATGGCGTGGGATGGGCGTCGATCATCCTGAAACTCCTTGCAATGTAGGCATTTCCAACCAGATCAGGTTGTGCGTGATGGCGTCCGAGTGGGACACCATCAGGGGCGAGTGGTTGCCCGGGCCCTTGCTGAGGTGATTTTCACGGGTTTCGCTCTGATGAGTTACGGCGACTTCGATGTCGCTGCGGGTATCGCGGCGACGGGGGCATCGCGGCCTCCGGTATGGGCGTGTTGTACCTCGGCGCGGTGCGGTCTTCCCGGCGCGAGGGTGCGCGGGATAGCGACGATGGTGATCAAGATGACAATGCTGCGGTGGAGTCGCCGTGGCACCGCCAGCCAACTCGGTGTTCTGGATGAAGTTCTGTCACAGGGAGTTCGTGGGGCCCACTCGCACGCAGGTGCTGTTGTGCTGCAACAGGTTTACGGAGCGACTGCATCGAATCATCTGGTAGAAAATATCTTTCGCACGACGAGATCTCATCGACGACAAGGCCGTCCGGGGGATTGTTCAGCGGGTGCAGCGTCGAGCCGAGGCAGATCTCAGAGCGCCAGCGAACCAGCAGCTAAGGCTCGAGTCGGGACGCGACGAACCAACGGCTGTTGCCGATGTTGCCATGGGGACTCTGGGCGGAGATACGACTGCGCCCCGGTGCCATCGATTGTGTCGGTGACATCCGGGGCGCGGAAGGCTGAATCAGCCGAGGTCCGGGTGGCCGACCCATTCGACAATCGTCCAGCCCTTCTGCGGGCTGCCCTTGAGGACGACGTGGCCGCCGTTGCGCATCGGATCGGTGCCGAGTTTGCTCTTGTCGGCGTTGCCGGCGTTCAGCATGGACCAGAACATGATGGTGGCGCCGTGCGAGAAGATCACCGGGTTGGTGCAGTTGCGGCGCTGCACATCGAGCAGTGCCTGATCGACGCGGCTGTCGAACTCGTTGCCGTCGATGGAGCCTGGAATCCGTGCGTTCAGGTCGCCGGAGAGCCACTTGAGCGGCGCCTGTAGGTACCCGGACATCGCCTCGGCCTCCGGAGTGCCCTCGTACTGGCCTGCCTCGATCTCCCGGACACCGGGCTGAATGTTGAGGCTCAGGTTGTGCTTGGCGACGGTCGGTGCCGCAGTCTGCTCGGTACGCACCATATTGGACGCGAAGGCGCAGTCGTATTTCTTGTCGGCCAACTGGAGGGCCAAGTTGTCTGCCTGTGTCCGGCCGCGTGCGGTCAGGTCGGGTCCGGGCACCTTGGTGTCGATCAGGCCGGAGACGTTACCGGCGGATTCGGCGTGGCGCACCAGGGTGATGGTCATTTCGCGGTTGCCGCTGCCGGAGCTGCTGCCGGAGTTTCCGAAGTCGATATCGGCGGACGCGATGCCGGTGGTAGCGGTTGTGGCCGCGACCGCGGTCGCCATCACCGCGATGAATGATCGAAGAGATCGGATTCGCATGGGTGGGAATGCCTTTCATCGTGGCGAACGCCACTTCAGGTATGCCGAAGAATTGGGGTGTCGCGTCTCACAGAAGCAGCTATTTGTCCGAATCGACTACGAGGTATCCCATTCATCGGGATCCTTCGCGCACCGGACCGCGCGCAGACGAAACCACCGGTAGCGGAGGTGCTGGCTGCAGCGTGGCCCACGCGGCCCCGAACCCACGCTGATCCCGAACCCTATTGCGGGCAGGGCATTCCGCCCCGTGGTGACGACCTGGAAACAGAATCTTCTTTCGTTGCCCACGGATGCGGTTGGTTACGGGCGGATGGGACGTGGCGCTACCTGTCGGCATATGCGGGACGGCAACCTGTTGGCTCATAACCCAGAGGTCGCAGTTCAAATCCTGTCCCCGCTACGAACGCGGGCGGTCCTGGCCGGTAGCTTTCAGGACCGCCCTCAATCTTTGTCGAGGTTCTTGGCAACGGATTTGGCATCATCCCGGATCTCCTCTGCCGTTGGAGCCCGACGTGCGGTGAAATGCACTGCTACCAGCGGATGTGGCGGAACGGATGGAACCGTGATCGCTGGGTTGCTCACCCATTGTTCCTGGACGGTTGTACAGATTTGGGTCGATTGCAGGCGTAGAGGTCAGGCATTGACCACGGGGCGCGCCCGGAAGCCCTTGTTTCTCGGCGGAGCTCAGTCGGGAATCAGGATCGCCCGACCATCACGGGTGTGCACCACCCCGCCCGGTGTGGACGCGCTCGACCGTGTATCCGGCCTGCCGCAGACCGCGCACCAACGCGCCGGCGATGCCTCTCCTGACATCAGCGTGATCACGGTCGGTGTGGCCTGGCGAGTGGCATCGGTCGCCGGTGGCGAGAGGCTCACGGGTCGGGGCCGAAGTGCCCTGCCGGTCGGTGACGCGGCTTGTGACGATGAGATATGACCACCGACGCCGATACCGATGCCCGCCCGTCCACCGAACCGCTGGTGGCCTGCACGGGGCTGACGAAGGATTTCGGCTCGGGTCGTGGTGTTTTCGACCTCGATCTGACCGTCGACCGCGGGGAGACGTTCGGTTTCATCGGACCCAACGGCGCAGGGAAGACCACCACGATCCGGCTGCTGATGGACCTCGCCCGTCCGGATCGGGGGAGCGCGACGATCTTCGGGCTCGACGCCCACGTCGACAGCGTGGAGATCAAACGCAGGATCGGCTACCTGCCCGGTGAATTGGTCCAATGGCCGCGGGTCACCGCGGCTTACGTGCTCGGCATGCTCGCGGGCCTGCGCGGCGGTGTGGACGAGGACTACCTCCAGGCCCTCGCGGAACGCCTGCGCTTGGATCTCGGCCGCCGCTACGACGAGCTGTCCCACGGCAACAAGCAGAAGGTCGGATTGATTCAAGCTTTCATGCATCGGCCCGAACTGTTGATCCTGGACGAGCCGACGCTGGGACTGGATCCCTTGATGCAGAGAGTCTTTCACGAACTGCTGAACGAGGCCGTCGCGGGCGGCGCGACCGTACTGCTGTCCTCGCATGTGCTCTCGGAGGTCGAATCGGTCTGCGACCGTATCGGACTGATCCGCGACGGTCGGGTGTGGAAGGTCGGTTCGCTGAACGAGTTGCGAGCCCAGCGGATCCATCGTGTCGAGGCGATCGTTTCCGGAACGCTGGATCCGGTGCGGCTGCGCGATATCCCGGGTGTGGCTGATCCCCGGGTTGCCGGTGATCGGCTCACCTGTGCGGTCCAGGGCTCGATCGGGCCGCTGCTGGAGGTCTTGACCACGGTCGGTGTGGTCGAACTGGACAGTCACGAGTTGTCGCTGGAGGAGGTGTTCCTCCATGAGTTCGAAACCACCCCCGAGTCTGCGACTGGCCGCTGACACCGTCCGCGTTCACCGCCGCGGCATCCTCGGCTGGATACTGGGCAGCGCGGTCGCCATGACCGCGATCGGTGCCGGATTCCGCAGTGAGACGCAGCGGTTCGCAGGCGGCCCCAAAGGTATGGCCGACAGCATGCAAGCGGGTGTGCAAGCCATGCGGCTGCTGCGCTGGCCCGCGGACCGGCTCGACACCCTCGGCGGCTACCTGACCTATCACAATGTCACCTTGCTGGTGCTGTTCCTCACCCTGTATGCGGCGGTACAGGGAGTCACTGCGGTGCGCGGAGCCGAGGCGGGGCATTCTATCGAGCTGATCCTGGCCACGGGGCGGACACGGGCACAGTTGGTGCGCGACCGCGCTCTCGGGTTCGCGATGGTGCTGGCGCTGATCGGGCTCGGCGTCGGCGCCGGGCTGGCGCTGGCGATGTCGGTCGGCGGGGATCCGGATCCAGCAGGCTCGATCGGAATCGCATTCGCCACGGCGGTATGCGCTTTCGCCGGTTACGGAATCGGTGCGGTCGTCGCGCAGCTGGGGGTGAGCTCGCGCTCGGCGAGCGCGGCCGCGGCCCTCATCGTGGTGGCGCTGTATCTCTACACGAATGTGTGGGACCGCTTCGGGCCGTTGGTGATCCTGCGATTCGTCTCGCCGTTCTATTACTTCGCGCGGTGTCGTGTGCTGGTTCCGGGTGCGGGGTGCGATGTGTTCTCACTGGTCGGCCTGCTGCTGTCGGCCGCAGTGCTGTCCGGGATCGCGGGGTGGCTGTTCGGGCACCGTGACATCGGCAGTTCGCTGCGGGCACATCCGGTCCGACACGTGGAGACTGTTGTGCGAGTGCAGCGCCCGATACTGAATCGGTTGTGGTCGGCGGCCCTGCTGCGGGAGCGCTCCGGTCTGATGGTGTGGTCGGCGGCTGCGGCGGTCGCGCTCGGGTTGATGGCGTGGCTGGAGCCCGAAGTGATCGACATGTGGGACAAGTTCGATATCACCCGGCGGATGCTGCAGGTCGATCCCGGGTTCAGCGCCGGTAGTCAATACCTGGGCTTCGTCTCCGAATTCACCGGTCCCATCGTGGCCGGTTATGTCGTCACTCAGGCCGCGGGCTGGGTCGGTGACCTCGAACAGGGCCGCACGGCCATGCTGCTGTCGACACCACTGCCCCGCAGCGCGCTCATCGGGCAACGGCTGATCACCCTGCTCGCCGGAACGGCGACCCTGACAGCCGCCACTCTGGCCGGGCTGCTGATCGGGGCGACGGTCGTCGATGTCGGCCTCGACGCCACCGGGACGATCCGAGTCGCTCTCAGCGCGCTGCTGCTGGCCGCTGCGCTGGGCACGGTGTCCGCCTGGCTCGTCACCTGGATTCCGCGCTACGCCGTTGGGGGACTGGCGATCGTACTCGGCCTGTCCTACCTGCTGGCGCTGTTGGTGCCGATGTTCGCCTGGCCATCCTGGATCACCAGGTTGTCGTTGTTCGGCGCGATCGGCCACCCCTATCTGGAGGTTCCTCCTTGGGGTGGGCCGCTTTTCCTGGTGGCTTTGGCGGCAGCGGGATTCGCTCTCGCCGCAACGACCGCGACCCGAGCTATGACGGCGGCGTGATGACACGCCGATGCGGCGTGGCTTGCAGTGTCGTGCGCTCTACTCGCCGGGGTTGCCGGTAGCCGGGAAGTGGGTGGTCGGCAGGGCTCTGCCGATCGAGGCGGTGATGTCATCGATCCAGGTGGCTGTCGCGGTCCAATCGCGGAGGTCGCCGAAGGGACAACCGAACAGGCGGACCAGCAGCCGGGTCCGCAGGTCGGGCGGACGGGCGACGACACCGGCGAAGCCGCGGTATTCCCTGGCTACCTGGCTACCTGCCGCGGCTCGGCATTCGGTGACGGCGGGCGGAGTGACTGTGGTGCCGACGTTCGTCACCGGAATCAGTTGTCGTCGAGCGGGATTCGATCGCGCGGCACGCGAACTCCTTCGATGACCGATATCCGAGGTTTCCCGATCGTCGTTCTACAGTGAGCGCTCGCGGACGATGCGGGCGATGTCCAGATCGCGCACTCGGTGCAGTGCGGGGAGCTGAACGATGAGCGCGGCGAGGAGGATTGCGAGAGCGACGAGCGTGGGGGTCGGGGAGCGCATGGCGAGTTCGAGGTGGGCGCCTTGGTTTTCGTAGGTGGACATCAGCCAGCGGGCCAGCAGGATTCCACAGCCCACCCCGACGGGTATGCCGGCTACGGCCAGGGCGAGGTTCTCGGCGGCGATCAGGCGCGACAGCATTCCGGAACCCATGCCCGCCGCGCGCAGCGTACCGAGCTCACCGAGGCGTTCGCCGATATTGGCCGACATCGCGTTGAACAGCAGCGCGGCCGCCATGACCGCGGCGAAGACCAGCATGATCCCGACCAGCGTGTTGTACATGGCGAACGCTTGCCGCATCGCCGAGGCGAGCGTCGCCGTGGAAAGGTACGCGACCGCACCGGGTATCGCCGTGAGCCGACTGGAGACGGCTTGCTCGTCGGTGACACCGGGGCGCAGTTTCACCAGCACGCCCGTGTCGGGCACGGGTCCGATCGCTTGCCGTAGAAGGTCGGAAGAAACGTAGACCACCGGGGACAACGGCTCGTCGACGAACCCGGCCACCGGCGCGGAGACACGCTGTCCTGTCCCGGTGTCGGAGACATCGACGGTGTCTCCGACCGATACTCCCAGTGTGTCATGCAGCCCGGAGCCGAGCAGCAACCCATTGCCGGACAATTGATTCGAGCCGGACTTCGCGCTGAATCGGTGCATCTGGGTCGTCGGCGGCAGGCTGATCAGCAGCGTGTCGTAGTGTCGCTCGCCGGCTGAGAGCACGATGTCGTAGCGGCCTATGGGCTCGGCCGCGGTGACGTCGGGGTCTTGCCGGACGCGGGCCAGCACCGTATCGGTGGTGCCGGGTGTGGTGGCGATTTCGGCGTCCTGCACCGTGATTCGGCCGTACTGCCGGTCGATGAGGGTTGCGACGGTGTCGCGCAGTCCGGCGAACACCATCACCAGGCTCACCGCGACGGCCACACCGGTCACGGTGAACACGGCGCGGCGGCGATTGCGCAGTACGGCGCGCAGCGTCATCCGCCAGCGTGCGGGTGCGCGTTTCAGCGGCGGCACCAGGCGTTCGATGAGGCTGCGGCCTCCACGTCGCGCCGGTGGGGCGACCCGCATGGCCTCGGCGGGTCGCATCCGAGCGGCGGCGCGCGCGGGCGCCCATGCCGCGACAGTGGCGGCGGCGAGCGTGGCGGCGGAAGCGATGAGCAGGGTGAGCGGATGCAGTGCGGTCACGTGCAGCGGCAGTCCGAGCGCCTGGGTATAGCGGGTGGTGATCCAGCCGCCGAGTAGATAGCCCCCGGCGAGGCCGGGAACGATGCCGAGCAGGGCGCAGGCCAGACCGTAGCCGAGGTAGTGCCGACGCAGCCGGGCGGGGGAGAACCCGTTGGCGGCAAGGGTCCCGATGACCGCGCGCTGCGCGGTGACCACGCGTGACAACAGGACGTAGGTCCCGAGCACCGCAGCGGTCAGGAACAGCCACGGCAGGAGGTTGGCGAAGGTTCCGAACGCGTCCACATCATCTTGGAGTGCCCGATATGAGGGTTGCTGATCGCGCGGAACGAGCTGAAGGCCGTGTTCTCGCGCCGTCTGCTCGGCTGCTCGAAGCAGGTCCCCGACCGCCGCGCGATCGCGCGCGTATAGCGCCACCTGTTCGACCGGGTCGGGCAGATTCGCGACCAGGTCGCCGTCGGGAACGAACACGACGCCGAAGTGCTCGGGAGTGGTCATGATTTCCTGGATGGAGCGGGCGGGCCAGAAATACTCCGCCGACAGCGCCGAACCTGCCACCGGAACCGTCTGCCAGCCACGAGAGGTCAGCAACTCGACGCTGTCGCCCGGCTGCAGGCCGTAGTGGTCGGCGAGGTGCTGTTCGACCACGACCCGACCTGCGGCCGGCAGTGCGCCGGATTTCATCGCGAGCTGGGAAACACTGGGCTGGTCCGCCTCCGGGACGCCGATCGCGCGTCCGAGGAATGCCCGCCCGTGCACGCGGATGCCGACCTCGCTCTGATGGCGGACCTCGACGGCTGCTCGCCCGGGAAGCCGCTCGAGTGTCGAACTCAGTTGGGCGGCACCGGGACCGGAGATGACCGCGTCCGGTAGTCGCTGCTCGCTGTAGGCGCGGGCGAAGGATTGGTCGAGGTTGCGGTAGGCGTCGGTGGCCGCGACGAAGGCGGCCACACCGATGGCCAGAACCGTGGCGATGGCCAGGAACTGCCAGCGTTGCCGCCGCAGGTCGCGGCGCAATTTGCGCAGCAGCACCCGGCTCACCACTGCAACTCCGATGCCTCGACCGGATGTGCCACGGTCTGCGAACTGCTGATCGCACCGGACCGCAACCACACCACGCGATCGGCCATGCGGGCGATCTCGGAATTGTGGGTCACGAGCAGAACCGTGTGATGGCCCTCCCGTGCAAGCTCGCGCAGCACACCCAGCACCTGTCGGCCCGTGGTGAGGTCGAGACTGCCGGTGGGTTCGTCGCACAGCAGCAGCGGCGGTTCCTTCACGATCGCCCGCGCGATGGCGACCCGCTGCTGCTGGCCACCCGAGAGCTGACCCGGAAACCGGTCGGCGACATCACCGACCCCGACCAGTTCGAGCGCGCCACGACTGCGTGCGGCGGCGTTCGGCCCGGTCAACTCCGCCAGGACCTCCACGTTCTCCTGTGCGGTCAGGGTCGGGACGAGATTGAAGAACTGGAAGACGAACCCGACCCGATCCCGTCGAAACGCGGTGCGCTGCCTGTCCTTCAGCGCGCCGATATCCACGCCGGCGACTTCGATGAGACCGGCCGAGGGCTCCTCGATGCCGCCCACCAGGTTCAGCAGCGTGGTCTTGCCCGATCCCGACGGACCAAGCAGCACCACGAACTCGCCGGGGCGTACCTCCAGATCCACACCGTGCAGTGCGACCACCTGCCCGGGACCGGACCCGTAGGTCTTCCCGACCCCGGTCATCCGCAGTGCGGGAGCACCGGACGCCGCGGCGGCTTCGGCGGCGAGCAGGGGATCGACATGCGTGTGCCGGCTCATCAACCCAGCGTCACCGCTTGGCACCCGACAGCGGAAGGGTCGGTTGTCACAGACTGACGGCGCCCAAGGGCAGGAGCGTTGACCCCGTCATACCGTCCTGGATCGCACCGCGCTCGTTCCGCCGCGGCGGGAAGCCTGCACACAGGCATAACGACTCCCGTTTTGGTGACCTCTGGGCGCATCGGGCGTCGCCGTCATCGGGGACGGTTGAAGTGTGCGGGATCAGGTCGCGGGCAGCGAGATGCACGACTGTCGAACCGAATTTGCCGAGGCCTCGTCCGGGCTGACGTCGGGCGAGGCCGCTCTCCTACTGGCCCGTGATGGTGCCAATGTGCTGCCGCAACCGGTGCCGGTGCGGTGGTGGCGGCGGGTGGCGGTGCAGCTGCGCGATCCGCTGATCCTGGTTCTGCTGGCGGCGTCGGCTCTGACCGCGGCCACCGCCGACTGGACCGACATGTCGGTGATCCTGCTCGTGGTGGTCGTCAACACGGCTGTGGGTGTGGGACAGGAAGTCCGTGCCGAACATGCGATTTCGGCATTGTCGCGGCTGACCGCGCCGACAGCGCGGGTGACTCGGGATGGGAGACAACGAGAGATTCCGGCGGCGCAGGTCGTGGTCGGTGATGTGCTGGTGCTGGCCGAGGGCGATATCGTCGCCGCCGACGCGACGGTGACCGAGGCTGCGGCACTGATGGTCGATGAGTCGGCGCTGACCGGCGAGTCGGTGCCGGTGGACAAGAGCGCGGCCGGTGACAACCAGCTGTGGGCGGGCACCGTCGTCGTCAAAGGGCGGGGACTCGCCGTCGTGGGAGCGATCGGCGTGGCGAGTGCGACCGGCCGCATTGCACGGCTCATGGAGCACGGCAGTGGTTTGACGCTGCTGCAGCGCAAGTTGATCGGTATCGGCCGGTGGCTGGCGGCGGTGACGGTGGTGTTGTGCGTGATCGTGCTCGCGCTGGGCTTGATCCGCGGGCAACCGGTGGAACTGATGGTCGTCACCGCGATCAGCCTCGCCGTCGCCGCTGTCCCGGAATCGCTGCCCGCGGTGGTCACACTGAGCATGGCACTGGGAGCCCGGCGCATGGCCGAGCGACATGCGCTGATCCGCAGGCTTCCCGCCGTCGAGACACTCGGTGCGGTCACGGTACTGGTCACCGACAAAACCGGCACTCTCACCGAGGGCCATATGGTCGTGCGGCAGCTGTGGACTCCCACGGTGGAGGCCGACGTCACCGGCGCGGGTTACGGCCCGAACGGTGAAATCCGGGTGGCGGACCGCGTACTCGGGACATCCGACCTGCCGGCACTCACCGAGTTGCTGACGGCGGCGGCGCTGTGCAACGACGCACGGCTGTCCCCGCCCGCGGCCGTTGCGAAAGCCGATGGCGCCGAAGCCGAGTGGACGGCGCTCGGGGATCCGACCGAGGCGGCGCTGTTGGCGGCGGCTGCGAAACTCGGCCTGCACCGAGACGATTTGAACGTGCGCTACCGGCGGGTCGGCGAGAGACCGTTCGACAGCGATCGGAAACGGATGAGCACCGTCCATCGGCTTCCCAGCGGACGGTATCGGATCATCTGCAAAGGCGCGCCGGAATCCATACTGGACCCCGCAGTTCTGGCCGACGGCCCGGTATCGTTGGGGCGAGCGATTGGGCGGGCGGATCAGTTGGCGCACAACGGATTCCGGGTGCTGGCGATAGCGCAGGCCGATCTGGACCGGTGCCCGCGGGCCGGTGCGGACCCCGAGCGGGGACTCGGTCTGCTCGGTCTCATCGCCATCGTGGACCCGTCCCGCCCCGCCGCTGCCGACACCATTGCCGCCTGTCGGCGCGCCGGAATCCGCACGGTTCTCGTTACCGGGGATCATGTCGGCACCGCGCGCGCGATCGCGACCGCTGTCGGTATCTCGCGGGCCGATGACACGGTCGTCGACTGCCGGGCTCAATCCGGGCGGGATCTACCGGATGCGGCGGTGTATGCCCGCGCCACTCCGGCCCAGAAACTCGACATCATCCGGACCCTGCGCAGTGCGGGGCAGGTTGTGGCGATGACCGGTGACGGGGTCAACGACGCGCCCGCCCTGCGCAGCGCCGACATCGGTGTGGCGATGGGCCGTCGAGGTACCGAAGTCGCCCGTCAGGCAGCCGATCTCGTCCTCGCGGACGACGATCTCGGTACCGTCGTCGCGGCTGTGGAGGAGGGTCGGCGAATCTATGCCAATATCCGCCGGTTCCTGGTCTACGGGCTGGCCGGCGGCACGGCCGAGATCGCGGTCATGCTGCTCGCTCCCTTCCTCGGCCTGACGCTGCCGCTGCTGCCGGCTCAGATCCTCTGGATCAACCTGCTCACCCATGGACTACCGGGCGTAGCTCTCGGCGGCGAGCCCGGCGCCGCGGACCTCATGCACCTGGCTCCTCGACCACCGGCGCAGAGCATCCTCGGTGGCGGGCTGTGGCAGCGGGTGCTGCGCATCGCCGTCGTGCTGACCGGCGTCACCCTCGCGGTGGCGGTCTGGGCGGACCACACCGGCCGTCCCTGGCAGAGCTTGGCCTTCTTCACCTTGGGCGCAACACAACTCGGCGCGGCCCTCGGCTCTCGCGCCCGCCCCCGCTCCTGGGCGAACCCCATGCTGCTGGTCGCCGTCACCGTTGCCTTGGCTCTCCAGGCCGCAGCGCTGTACGTGCCCTTCCTGCAGGAGTTGCTCGGCACGCGAGCACCGACAGTGACCGACCTGCTGGTCGTGGGGTGCGTGTCCGCTCTCGGCTACATCGCGGTGCGGCTCGACCGCATCCTCCACGCCGGGCCGACCGTCACGACGCGGGTGCCGCCCGCCTGACGGTGTCAGGGTCTGACACCGAACCAGCCCAAGGAGTATCGCACTCGGCCGAGCAATACTGATCCGAGCAGAGGTATCGGCTGAATCCTTCTGCGGGTCGGGCGCCTCTTGTGGATGTCCTGAAATGGCGGAAGGAGAACGGCAATGACGTCCGATCGGAGCCTTGCGAGCGCATCGCTGACCGGCCATCTGCTTCGCGGTGCGATCGGATTCGGAAGCCTTATAGGGGCTTTGGTGGCGACGCCCTTCGTTGGGCCGGTGGGTCTGTTGCCCGCCGCGGTCGGCGTGATCGCCTTGCGTGGTTGTCCGGCGTGCTGGGCCGCCGGGCTCATGGCAACGATGTCGGGCGGGCGCCGACCGCCTGAATGAGCAACCTGACGGAGGGGTTCGATTTGTCCTCGAACCCTCTCTCGCAGTGGTTACTACACGGTTTTCGCTGTTTCTGGAGCGGGGACGGCACGTCTGGCCCCGGCCACCAGCAGGCCGGTGGCGATCGCCATGATCGGCCATGGCGTGAGTGGCATGATCAACGCACCCAGCACGGTCCATGCCCCGAGCATCCAGGCGAAGAACGGTGGTGGGGTGAGGTCGCGTCGGTCCAGCCACAGTACGGTCAGTCCGACCATGACGAGCGGAATCCCGAAGCTGTCCAACGACAGCCATAGTGCGCTGTTCGCGGGGCTCATCGCGGAGAGGTCGTCGTGCCACAGCGCGCCGCTGAACCAGTCGCCGGCGTATCGCGCGGCGCCTTCCAGGGTCAGGGCCAGGATGGTGTGGGCGGCTCCGAAGAAGACGATGAGCCGACCTGCCCACGCGATCACCGGACCACCTCGATTCGGTGCGAGGGCTTTGCGGAAGTCGCGTGTGCGGAGTGGGGGAGTCGGTTGGGCATGGCACTGTCCTCTGCTGTTATACGGTTGCGTATAATGCGAGGTTAGATCCGTTATACGGTTCCGTACAACATCGAGGTGAGGTGAATCACGGCATGGGCGCGTTGCGCACACCGCGCGAGAAGTGGATCGACGCGGGGCTGGGGGCGCTGGAGGCCGGCGGCGTCGATGCCGTGCGCGTCGAGGCGCTGGCCAAGGCGCTCGGAGTGACCAAGGGCGGGTTCTACGGCTACTTCGCCGATCGCGACGCACTGCTGACGGCAATGCTCGACACCTGGGAGCGGGAGGCGGTCGACGATGTCCTCGACGAGGTCGAGCGGGCCGACGGCAATGCGCTCGACAAGGCTCGGCTGGCGGGTCGGCTCACGTTCTCCAGTGACCGGTTGCTCCCGGTCGATCTGGCCATTCGCGACTGGGCCCGCCGCGACGCGGGTGTGGCCGAACGCCTACGCCGAGTGGACAACCGGCGCATGGACCTCCTTCGTGACGCGATCGGCACTGTCTGCTCGGACCCCGACGAGGTCGAGGCCCGCAGCCTGCTCGCCTTCTGCGCGGCCATCGGCAGCCATTTCCTCGCCGCCGACCATTTCGGCCGTACCCGCGAAGAGGTCATCGCCCGCGCCGGTGATCTGATCCTGAACCGCCCGAAGCCGTCGGAGGGTTTGTGAGATGACGACCGACAGCATGCCGCACGGCAAAAGCGTTGAGGTGCACGGAATCTTCCAGAAGATCGCCGGGTACTACGATCGGATGAACTTCATCATGACCCTCGGCCGTCATCGCCGGTGGTGTCGTGAGGTCGCCGAGTGCGCGGCGCCACCCGCGGGCGGGGACCTGCTGGATCTCGCGACCGGTACCGGCGTGATCGCGCTGGAGGCGGCTCGTATCCACCCCACCCCACCGTCACCGTAACCGGTGCCGACTTCTCCGAGCGGATGCTGGCGCACGCCAGGACCAAGCCGGGGGCCGACGCCATCCGGTGGCGGCAGGCCGACGCCGCCCACCTGCCCTTCGGCGACGAGTCGTTCGACGCCATCACCGAGGGCTACCTGTTGCGCAATGTCGAAGACCTCGAAGTGGTGCTGCGCGCCGCCAAGGCGCGTTGAACAGCTCCCGCGCCGCTCGGGTCAGCTGGCGAAGGTCGCCGTCCAGTGCTGGCGGTTGTCCTTGTAATGACGGAGACGCCGACTCGGGTGAGGTTCTTGTCGAGATGATCGCTCGGTGTGTGAGCGGAGTGGCCCAACGGTCGCGCCGCCCACCAACGAGATCCCAATCAGGCGCTGATCGCCTGGTGGAGCCGGTTTCACCTGGTCAGGCGACCGTGTTGGACCAGTGCCCAGGCGAGAGCGGTGAGGGCCCCGGTATTGGCCAGGGCGCGGACGATGTTCCATGTCAGCCAGGGGGTTTCGAAGTCCTTGCGCAGGGCGGCGTAATCGGCGAGGCCGGGCGCGGCGTCGGTGGCGGTGGCCAGGTTGTCGTTCAGGGGGACGTTGAAGCCCGAGGTGATGATCAGGCTCAGCAGGTTGAGCGCGGCGGCGACGGCGACCCAGGTCAGCACCGAGCGCAGGTCCGCGCGGAGATAGAACACCCCGGCCAGCACCGAGAAGCCCAGCGAGCCGAGGAAGCTGAGCATGAACACCGGATTCACGATCACCACATTGATCTTGTTCATCACCTCGACGTACGTCTTGTCGTCGAACTTGCCCAGGCCGATCATCACCGAGCAGGCGTAGGCGTAGAACACGCCCGCCAGCAGCCCGGTCGTCGCCGTCGCGGCGATCAGCGAGATGACCCCGAACGTCGGGGGCGCGTGCGGCGGGTCGAGGACTTCGTCGGCCAGTAATGTGCTGTGCTGCATGTCGTTTCACTCCAGTTCGGATTCGAGTTCGACTCAGCGTCGGTCGATCCGGGGATTCGATCAACGGCGATTCGTGCATGGTCGGATTAGCCCGCTTGATTGATAGCAATCCGGCATGGCGGAAATTGCCAATCAACTGAAACGCCGATGTGTCTGAAAACCCTGCGAAATCGCTGCCGAGCGGCGAGAATTAGCTATGACTGTGCTGCGGATCTGTCCTTCGCAGCGCGGGAACGGGACCCCTTCGGCGGCAGAGGAATCGGAACGATGAGCAGGCTGGCGACCTCGTGCGCGGCGATCTTGGTCACCGCGGCCGTCACCGTCGGGACCCCGGGTATCGGCATGGCGCGGGCGGATACGCCTACCGCGGAGCCGTGCACTCGCTACACCGCGATTCTCGCGCCGGGCACCTGGGAGACCCACCCCGACGCCGATCCGACCGTCCCCGTCGGCCTGCTCCGGCCGATCGGCGACGGCCTGCAACGGCAGTTCGGATCCGATATCACCGTCCTCTACGCCCCCTATGCCGCAAGCGCTTTCGACCAGGGGCTGACCTACGCCCAGTCGCTGGGCACCCTCGAAGCCCGACTACGTGAGATGGTGAGCGGCCTGTGCGCGAAGACACGCGTCATGCTCGCCGGATACAGCCAGGGCGCGGACGGCGTCGGCGATTTCGCCACCGAGATCGGCAATGGCGAGGGCCCGATCACCCCCGACCGGGTGGTGGGCGTCGGCCTGGTGGCGGACCCGCACCGCGACCCGAGAACCGCTCTCCCGCTGGGGACTCCGCAGCCGGGCCACGGCATCGCCGGCATCCGGACCCAGGATTTCGGCGCGCTGACCGACCGGGTGCGCACCATGTGCGCCGACGGCGACCTGTACTGCTCGCTCAATGCCGTGGCGTCCCCGTTCCTTTCGGCGCTCGGCCAGGTGGTGGTCGGTAACCCCGATGCCATCGCGTCGGTGATACCGCCGGGCACCGATCCCGGCCCGATCTTCGCGCAGGCGATCAAGGTGGGCGCGGGCTGGTCGGCGACCGCGTCGAACATCCCCGCCATCCTCACCAAGCTCACGGGTCTGCAGGGCCTGATCGAGGCGGGCAATATCCCTGCCGCGCATCAGATCGCGAGTGACCTGAATGCCGCCCTGGCCCCGCTCGTCCAGGCCGCCGCCGGGGTGGACCTGCCGCTGGTCGCCTCGGTGATCCGGGCGGCGGGCGGTGTCGACCCCACCGGTTGGACCGCCGCGGCGAGTGTCCTGGCCGACGCGCTGACCCAGATCGACATCGTGCGGATCGCCGCCAATGTGGGCCGTGTGGAGGAGAGCCTGTTCCGCGCCGCCGATGCCCTCGCCCGCGACAACGCGCTGGCCGCCGCGGCGGAACTGGTGAACCTCACCCCGGCGGGCCTGGATCTGGCGGGTTCGGTGGTCGGCCCCTTCACCTCAGCCATCCGCAGTGACCTGCGCGCGTCCGCCCGCACCCTGATCAGCCTGGGCGATCCGGACAGCCTCAACAATCTGCTGGAGATGACGCGCCAGGGCGTCGACCTGGCCAACTTCTACGCCTCCAAGGCCCACGTCGACTACGGCGACGACACCGAGCTGCTGCTGGATTACCTGGGCTCCCAGGCGGTTTCGTAACTCAGTCGAGAGTCTCGGTCCGAGGCTGCAATCCGGCCGCCCACTTCTCCTCGATCCGGCCGTACCGCCACGTGAGCAGGGCGGCGGCCCAGGTGACGACGAACAGTCCGACGATCAGGAATCCGATGAGGTTCAGGTCGAGCCCGCTGATCGTGTCCCACGGCCCGCCGGTCCAGCCGAACTCCTCGGCCAGCAGACCGAGCAGTTCGATCGTGCCGATGATGAGCGCGACCGCGATCGACAGCGACGTGATGGTCAGGTTGTAGTAGATCTTGCGCACCGGATTCGCGAACGCCCACCCGTAGGCGAAGTTCATGAACGTCCCGTCGATGGTGTCGAGCAGGCTCATGCCGGCCGCGAACAGCACCGGCAGGCACAGGATGGCGTACCAGGGCAGTCCCGCCGCCGCGCTGGTCCCGGCCAGCACCAGCAGCGCGACCTCGGTGGCGGTGTCGAATCCGAGCCCGAACAGCAGCCCGATCGGGTACATCTGCCACGGCCTGGTCACCGATTTCATGATCGGCCCGAGTAGCCGATTCACCAGACCGCGTTGCGCCAGCTGGGCTTCCAGCTCGGCCTCGTCGAAGTCCCCGCTCCGCATCCGCCGGAACACCCGCAGAATGCCGACCAGCACAACGATGTTCAGCAGCGCGATGACGTAGAGGAAGGTCCCCGACACCGTGGTGCCGATCAGCCCGGTATAGCGGTGCAGCGACGAGGAGTCGTCCTCCACCGGTCCCGCGATCGCCTTGACCCCGAGCGACAGCAGCAGCGCCAGCCCGAACACCACCGACGAATGCCCCAGCGAGAAGAAGAATCCCACCGACAGCGGCCGCTTCCCCTCGCCCATGAGCTTGCGCGTGGTGTTGTCGATGGCGGCGATATGGTCGGCGTCGAACGCGTGCCGCAACCCCAGCGTGTACGCGGTCAGCCCGACCCCGATGCCGAGCGTCCGGTCCCCGACGCTCAGCTGCTGCGGCGCGACCAGCACCACCAGCGTCACCCATCCCACGATGTGCAGCGCCACGATGATCCCGGCCATCGCCCCGAGCCGCACCCATTCCTGCCGAGTCACCCGCATCGATCCACGCACCTCTCCACGACCACTCATGGTGCCCGATGGCGTCGAAAGTTCCCCGACCGGCGTGATCGACCACCCGCACCACGATGTGATCGCGCATAGATTCGATCAGTCCGGGCCCGCGCGGGGTGGGCCCGGACACAAAACAACTGCGCTACTTAAGTTTCGCGTGCATGAGGTAGACGTTGTAGCTGTTCCACGTGGAGATCGTGAAATACAGGTCCTTGGCGGTGGACCAGGGGTGGATGAACCCGCCGTAGGCGGTCGGGTAGTCCTCGGTGTTGATCAGCGCGACCGGTTCGGTCCACGTGCCCTGGGGATCGGCGGCGGTGCGCAAGACGATCTGCCCGCGCACGGTGTCGAGATACACCAGCCGCCAGAGGTTCGACTCGGCGTCGAACTGGACTGACAGCTCACTGGCCGTGCCGGAGATCAGGGGCGTGGCGAGCAGTTCGTTGGCGCCGTCGGCGGCAATCCAGGCGTCCTTGAACCAGTACTGGTACGCGGACTTGTTGAGCACCTGATCCGCGGGCACCCGGGCGAGCCCGATGGTGCCGAGCCGGCCGTTGGGAGTGCCGAACATATAGACGTAGTCGCCGTGCGGCACCATCGTCGCGACCTGGAAGCGCCCGGCGCCGAACAGGTTGTCCCAGCGCGCCCATTGGGATTTGGTCCAGGTGCGGCCGTGGTCGTCGGACCAGGCGATGCCGCCGAGGTTGGTCCACCACATGCCGGGGATCTTGGACCAGCGATTGACCGACATGTAGGTCAGGTACTGGCGATCGCCGACCGCGAAGCCGGAGGTCGGAATCGTGGTGGTCTCGTAGTTCTTGACCTTGCGGCTGTCGAGGATCTCGGTGGCGTGGCAGCGGGTGTTCTGCACGAAGTCGTCGAGGACCAGGCCCTGCGACAGATCGCGGGTGCTGCTGTAGGCGATCACATTGCTGCGCCAGTCCTGCGTGTCGGTGCCGGCGCCGCCGGGCTTCCAGCCCTTGCCGAAGGTGTCGCCGAAGACGACCGCGACCTGGCCGGGCTTGCTCTCCCACATCAGCCCGAGGTCGGTGCCGTCGACCGACCAGCGGGTGTCGGTGCGGTTGACCGACCCGCGCCCGGTCACCTGATTGACCAGTTCCACCGAATCCACTTGCGGCGCGGCCACCGCGGCGGCCGCGGGTGCGGGCACCGACGGCTGGACGGCCGGGGTGGGCGCGGGCTGCGGTTCGGGCGGTTCACCGCCGGGCACCATGATCGGGATGGGTTCGGGATCGGGGGCGATCTCGATCTGCGGCAGCGACGCGCTGCCGCCGCCCGGCGGGGCCGGGGTCGGGGCCACGGTGTCGCGGACGTCCGGGCACGGGCTGGCGCACGGGTCCGTGGGCAGCGCGACGTCCACCCGAGTGGCGTCCGGCTTCTGCGCGTACTGGCTGACCGTCACGATCTGCGGCACCGGGATGGGCACCTTGATGGTCTGCGGCGGCTGCGAGGTCGATCCGCTCGGGTCGGCCTGCCGGTTGACCGGGTCGAATCCCGTTTCTCCGCAGCTGTTCACGGGAGCGGGCGCCCACGGTCGCGGCGCGGCGGCGGCGGGGGTCGCGGGCAGCAGCATCGCGCCCAGCGTGACCACGGCCGATAGCGACAGCGCCGCAGGGGCCGATAGCGACAGCGCCGCAGGGATTTCGGCAGGGTTCGAGCGACGGCGGGATCGAATTCCCATGGGGTAGGCGGCTCCTCGTTCGCGATCGACCCGACCACCTTAGACCGATCTTGTCGCGGGGTGAACCACCGTGAACCGGTGGCGAGATCCGTCGCGTGTGAGGTGGTCGCGGCGCGATCCGGCGCACGCGGCAGACTGAACGGTAATGAAACTGCCCGATCTCCCCGACCTCCCCGTGCGCGCCGCGCTCGGGGAGATCACCGACACGCTGGCCGAGCACGGCACCGCCGTCCTGGTCGCCCCGCCGGGCACCGGTAAGACGACGCTGGTCCCGCTGGCCCTGGCCGCCGCCACCTCCGGGCGTGTCGTGGTGGCGGAGCCGCGGCGGCTGGCCGCGCGCGCCGCCGCCGCGCGCATGGCCGCGTTGCTGGGGGAGCGGGTCGGGGAGACCGCCGGGTACTCGGTGCGCGGCGACCGCAAGGTGGGATCCCGCACCCGCATCGAGGTGGTGACCTCGGGACTGTTGGTGCGGCGCTTGCAGAACGACCCCGAACTCGCCGGAGTCGCCGTGGTCGTCCTCGACGAATGCCACGAACGCCACCTGGACGCGGACCTGCTGCTGGCCCTGCTCCTCGACGCCCGCGCCGGACTCCGCCCCGACCTGCGCGTGCTCGCCACCTCCGCGACCGTTGCGGCGGACCGCCTTTCGACCCTGCTGGGCGGCGAGTCGGAACCGTCCGCCCCTGTGCTGGAGGTGCACGGCCGCACCTACCCCGTCGAATTCGATTACGTGCCACCGTTGCCCCGCGAACGCATCGAGCAGCAGGTGGCCCGCACGACCCGCCTGGCCCTCACCGGCAGCCCGGGCGACGTCCTGGTCTTCCTCCCCGGCGCGGGCGAGATCCGCCGCACCGCCGCCCTGCTCTCCGACCTGCCCGACGTCGACGTCGTCCCCTTGCACGGCAGACTGCCCGCCGCCGCACAGGATTCCGCCCTGAGCCCGGGCTCCCGCCGCCGAGTCGTCCTGTCCACCGCGGTCGCCGAATCCAGCCTCACCGTCCCCGGGGTCCGCACCGTGGTCGACTCCGGACTGGCCCGCGTCCCGCGCATCGACCACCGCCGCGGCCTGTCGGGCCTCGCCACCGTCCGTGTTTCGGCCGCCGTCGCCGAACAGCGCGCGGGCCGCGCGGGCCGAGAAGGCCCCGGCCACGCCTGGCGCTGCTGGCCCGACTACGAGCACACCACCCTCCCCGCCTACCCCGAACCGGAGATTCGCACCGCCGACCTGACCCGGCTGGCGCTCGAACTGGCCTGCTGGGGCACCGTCGACGGCCAGGGCCTGGCCTGGTGGGACGCGCCCCCGGCGGGCGGCCTCGCGGCGGGTCGCGCGGTCCTGCGAGCCCTCGACGCCGTGGACGACCATGGCGCGGTGACGGATCGAGGCCGCCGCATGGCAGCGGTCGGCCTCCACCCCCGATTGGCCCGAGCCCTTCTCGACGGCGCGAGCGTGGTCGGAGCCCGCGCGGCCGCCGAGGTAGTGGCCCTGCTCGACGACGACTCGCTGGCCCCCGGCGTGGATCTGGTCGCCGCCCTGCGCACCCTCCGAAGCGACCGCCCGGCCCGCTGGCAGAAAGAGGCGCAGCGCCTGGCGCGCCTCGTCAGCGACGACGTCGACAGTGGCCGGGGCTCCACGCCTGGCGCAGGGGGCGATGATCCGGCTCTCGTTGCGGCACTGGCATATCCGGAACGGCTCGCGCGTCGCCGCGCATCCGGATCGGCCAGCTATCTGATGGCGGGTGGGACCGCGGTGACCTTGCCACCCGGGAGCGGATTGGGCGATGCCGAATGGTTGGCGATCGCTGTGGCCGGGCGCGATCCGGGCCAATCCGAGGGGCGAATCCGGTTGGCGGCCACGGCGGATGAGGAATTGGCCCGCCAGGCTGCCGCCAACTTGCTCACCACAGTGGACGAAGTGGACTGGGTCGATGGCGACCTCGTGGCTCGCCGGGTGCGCCGCTTGGGCGCGATCGTATTGTCCGAACAGTCCCTGCGAGATCCGAACGCTGACTTGGTCTCGGCGGCATTGCTACGGGGATTGCGCGCCACCGGCCTCGACCTTCTGCGCTGGACCGATGATGCCCGCAGCCTGCGGCAGCGCCTGGACTTCCTGCACCGCACCCTGGGCGCGCCGTGGCCCGCCGTCAATGACGACACGCTGCTCGCCGACGCCGAAACCTGGCTAGCCCCAGAACTTTCCACCGCCCGACGCCGCTCCGACCTCGAGCGCGTGGATGCCGGTCAAGCCCTCCGCCGCCTACTGCCCTGGCCCGAGGCCGCCCGGCTCGACGAACTCGCCCCCGAACGCCTGGAGGTCCCCTCCGGCAGCAATGTCCGCCTCGACTACTCCACCGACCCGCCGGTCCTCGCCGTCAAGGTCCAGGAGATCTTCGGCTGGACCGAAACCCCACGCCTCGCCGACGGCCGCGTTTCGCCTGTCCTGCACCTGCTCTCCCCGGCTCAACGCCCGGTGGCGGTCACCGCCGACCTGCCGTCCTTCTGGCGCACCGGCTGGCTCCAGGTCCGCGCCGACCTGCGCGGCCGCTACCCGAAGCATGCCTGGCCCGAGGACCCCACCACCGTTGTCGCCCATCGCGGCACCGCCCGCAACGCCAACCGGCACGGCTAGCCAGGGCCGGAGGCACCTCCGCCTCCGCTGGGACCTTCGTGATTCCGAGACCCCTACGGTCACAAGCGCTACGGCCTCGACATGAGGAGAGTCCGTAGCGCCGAACCTGACCTGTGGCCGACATGGGACACCCGCGCGGCCCGCGGAATAGTCGGCTCGTCGCGCATGCTGCACTCGTGCGTCCGGGTTCGGACGATGTGGCGACGCGTCTGGTGAACAGGCGGAGAGGGAGTGTGGCGGTATGCGCGCGATTCGATTCGACGAGTACGGCGGGCCCGAGGTGCTGCGGTCGGTGGAGCTGGAAGTACCGGAGCCGGGCGCGGGGGAGGTGTCCATCGAGGTGGCGTATGTCGGGGTGAATTTCGCTGACTTGCAGGCCCGTTCGGTCGGGTATCGGGTTCCGGCCTTGCCGTATGTGCCGGGACTGGAGCTGTCCGGGCGGGTGCGGTCGGTCGGCGCCGGCGTCGAGGGGCTGAGTGTGGGGCAGGCGGTGGCGGCGATCTCGGACGGCGGCGCGTATGCCGAGGTCGTCGTCGTCTCCGCGGCGACGGTCTTCCCGGTGCCCGATGATGTCGATCTGCGCACTGCCGCAACGCTTCCCACGGTGCTGCCGACCGGTTACGCCCTGCTGCACACGGTCGGCCGATTGCAGCCGGGTGAGACGGTGCTGGTGCAGGCCGCCGCCGGTGGCGTCGGCACGGTGGCCGCGCAGATCGCCAAGCTGGCGGGTGCCGGCGCGGTGTACGGCGTGGTCTCCAGCCCGGCCAAGGCCGAGTACGCGCGCGAATACGGTTATGACGACGCGTTCTCGAGCGAATCCTTCGACGCCGACGTCCGCGCCGCCACCGGTGGCCGTGGGGTGGACCTGGCATTGGAGTCGATCGGCGGCGACACCTTCCGCCGCACCGTGGAGTCGCTGGCCCGCTTCGGTCGCCTGGTCTCCTTCGGCAATGCCGGCGGCGAGGCCCCGTGGCAGGTCGGTGCCCCCGAACTGTTCCCGCAGGGCCGTTCGGTGGCCGGTTTCTCCATCATGGGCCTGAGCGCGTCCGCCCCGGATGTATTGCGCGAGATCTCCTCTCACGCCTTCGATCTGGCCACCTCCGGCAAGGTGCGGCTGCCGATCACCGCCGAGTTCCCGCTCGCCGAGGCGGCCGACGCGCACCGGCTGATGGCGGGCCGCTCCTCGACGGGCAAGCTGGTCCTGGCGGTCAACTCCCAGCTGTGATCCGGCCGGATTCGATTGCCGCGAGCAGGGATTCGTGGTCGGCGTCGGTCTGGTCGGCGTAGGCCAACGCGAATTCGCCCATCGCCCGGTCGAAGGTGTCCTTGCCGCCCAGGTAGGCCGCGATGGCCGCCCGGTCCCCGGACCGGGCGTGCCCGCGGGCCAGGGTGTGGCCGCACAGGGCGGCGTACTCGCGCAGCTGCGCGGGAGACATGTCGTCGATGCTCAAGGAGCCCTTCATATCTCGCAGTTGTCGCCAGTAGTAGAAGCGTCCGTCTGGGCCGGTGGCCCAGCCGAGGAAGATGTCACCGGCTGATTGGGAGAGCCGCTGTCCGTGCACGACGCGGTGGCCCTGATGGAGGAACTGGCTGTGGCTCAGGTGCGCTGACAGCACCGAGGGCTCGGCCTGCTTCACCTGGAGGAACAGCGGGTCGCCGGTATTGCGTCCGGTCAGTAGCGCGATGTAGCAGCGGGTGCCGACGCTGCCCACGCCAACGACCTTCATGGCGATATCGCGCAGTTCGTAGCGGTCCAGCAGGACGCGGCGCTCCTCGGGCAACGTGTCCCGGTAGTCCGCCAGCACCGAAAGTAGTTGCTGCTGTGCATTTTTCGGCACAGGCAGCAGCAAGGGCGGGTCGGCCTTGATACGCGGCGCGCCGTCGGGCCCGAGTTCGGTGAGCTTGTCCAGTGCGTGCAGGCTGGTGCGCGTCCGCGCCCGGCTGATCACCTTGGCGGTCAGCTTGCGATGTTTGGGCCGCATCAGGGCGGCGACCTTGTCGGCGTCGACCATCTCGTACCAGACGTCGGTCTCGCCGAGCTCGGCCAGCCGGTTCATGGCCTCGCGATAGGCCCGCGCCGCCGAGACCGCGGCCTCGCCCGCCTCCTCGTCGTCGCTGCCATTGGCCCGTGCCGCCACCGCCACGCTGGCCGCGAGCCGCTTCACATCCCATTCGAAGGGCCCGGGCAGCGTCTCGTCGAAGTCGTTGACGTCGAACACGAGTGACCGTTCCGGCGAGGCGAACAGCCCGAAGTTGGACAGGTGCGCATCGCCGCACAACTGGACGTGCAGGCCGGTGTTCGCGCCGCTGGCCAGGTCCACCGCCATGATGGCGGGCGCGCCCCGGAAGAACGGGAGCCGTCCGGCCGCCATCCGCTCGTACCGGATTCCGATCAGTTCGGGCAGTCGCGTGGCGGCCTGCCGCTCCAGTACCGCCACCGGATCCGGCCGATCCACCGCGGCTTTCCACTCACCCAGCGACCGCCGCGGCACCCGCTTGCGCACCGCCCGCCCCGCCTTCGATCTCGACATGCGCTGACTCTAATGGATTGTGCCAAACCACTATCGACCCGCTGCTCGCTCGAAACAATTCCCAGCTATCCAGGAGTAAGTAGCCGCATTCACTCATTTCGAGTACTGGTCCCGGGGAAGTGCTCATGCGCACTCGATTTCGTTGTCTCGTCGCGTCCGCCCTCGTCACGGCCGCCGCACTACTCCTGGTCCCCGGTGTGTCCGGTACCGCGTCGGAGGAACGCGCCGGTGTGCTGGGCGATGATTTCCTCTGGGGAGTGGCGGCGTCCGGGTTCCAATCCGAGGGACAGTCACCCGACAGCAATTGGACGCGCTATATCGACGCGAATCCGGGCTGGGATCGCCTCGGCGGTTCCGTCGATTTCCGCACCCGCTACCGGTCCGACATCGCCCTGGCCAAGGGTCTCGGCGTCAAGGTCTTCCGTATCGGGATCGAATGGGCCCGGCTGGAACCCCAACCGGGAGTGTGGGATTCGTCTGCCTTCGCCTACTACGACGACGTGATCGGAACCATCGTCGCCGCTGGTATGCGCCCGATGTTGACGCTGGACCACTGGGTGTACCCCGGCTGGGCGGCCGACCGCGGCGGCTGGCGCGATCCCGGCATGGTCTCGGACTGGCTCACCAACATGCGCAAGGTGGTCGACCGTTACGCCGCCCGCAATCCGGTGTGGGTGACCGTCAACGAGCCGGTCGCCTACATCATGCACGAGGTCCGCCAGAACGGAACCGACGCCGATCAGATGCTCGACGGCGTGGCGCGGGCGCACGACGCCATCTACGACTACATCCACCAGGTCCAGCCGAACGCGTTGGTGACCAGCAATGTCGGCTATGTCGCCGGGGCGGAGTCGCAGGTCAACGGACCCCTGATGGACCGTATCGGCGACCGGCTCGACTTCATCGGCGTCGACTACTACTTCGGCTACGAACCGCCGGACCTCGGCGCCGCGAACGCACCCTCGGGCATGTGGGATCTGCCCGTCCGTCCCGAGGGCATCTACTTTGCGCTGCAGCACTATTCACAGCGCTTCCCCGGCAAGCCGCTGTGGATCGTCGAGAACGGCATGCCCACCGAGAACGCCCGACCCCGTGCGGACGGCTACACCCGTTCGGATCACCTCCGCGACACCGTCTACTGGCTCCAGCGTGCGAAGTCCGAAGGCGTGAACCTCATCGGCTACAACTACTGGAGCCTGACCGACAACTACGAATGGAGTTCCTACACACCAAGATTCGGGCTCTACACGGTGAACGTGCGCACCGATCCGACCCTGAGCAGAATCCCCACGGGCGCCGTCGCCACCTACCGCGCCATCATCGCGCACGACGGCGTCCCCGCCGACTACCTGCCCCTGCGTCCGGTCGCCGACTGTCGTTTGATCGATCCACCCGCCAGTTGCGCCACCCCGGTCGCCGCACCCCGAGCCGATGGCTGATCATCGGTTCGAGGCACAGCGAGAACCCCTGTCTCAGGCGAACTTTCCGGGGTTGGCGGCCACGGCCCGGCGCAGGGTGGGGCGGTCGGCGCGGTAGGCGTCCACCACCGATTCCAGCTCGTGCGGGCTGGCCCCGTGCATGATCACCGAGTGGCAGCCGAGGTCGTACTCGCGGGAAATCTTCCGGACGCACTGCTCCGGCGTGCCGTAGGCGGCCGAGGCCAGCCACTCGTCCGGGATGAGCGCGTCCAGCTGCTCCAGCACGTCGACCGAGGCAGACGCGTCGATGGGGCCCGCCGCCGCGGCGTCCTGGAACAGCTGCGTGCTGCGAATACGCTCCCACACCTGCGGATCCCAGCCATTGGCGCTGATCAGGATGTCCGCGTACGCCTGCAGATAGGTCACCAGGCGACCGGTCCGCCGCCGCAGCTGGTCCTCGGGGGTGAGCGCGTCGCTCGCGGTCGCCAGGCAGGACCAGATGCGGACGCTATCGGGGTCCTTACCCGCCCGCTCCGCGCCCCGCCGCACCGCCGCGACCGAGTTCGCGGTGGCCTCGTCGGAGAAGAAGGTGTGCAGGACGACGAAGTCACCGATCTCACCGGCGAGTTCCATGGTCTTCGGGCCGACCGCGACGAAGCCGATCGGGGGCGCTTCGTCGAGTCCGTTCTGGTGGTACAGCACGGGCCATTTGCCCGCGGGCCCATCGTGATTCACGATCGTCTCGCCGTCCCAGAGACGACGCAGGATGCCGACGAAGTCCCGCAACCGCGCTTCGGTGACGGCGGGCAGCCCGATGGCCTTCCAGTTCGCCGCCATGCCGCGCCCGAAGGCCATGGCGTAGCGGCCCTCGGTCAGCGCCCGCATGGTCGACCCGATGGTCGCCGTCACCATGGGGTGCCGGGTGTGGTGATTGGTCGCCGCAGCGGCGATTCCGAGGTCGGTGGTGCATCCGGCGAGGCCGCCGGACAGGACCGCGGAGTCCTTGACCGTCATCCGCTCGCCGATCATGCAGGAGCCGAGTCCGAGTCGCTCCGCGTCGCGGGCCTCGGGCAGCAGGACGCGGGCGTCGGCGGGGTGCCGGGTGATGCAGTAGTAGGCCAGTTCGTTCAGTTGGTCGGTCACGAGAGTTGTACTTTCCTAATAGGTTTCGAGAATGGTGACGCCGGAGTGTCAGGCGCCGAGCTCGGTGAGCAGTTCCTCGACGATCGCCCGGTGGTGGAGCAGCACCTCGATGTCCTCGGGGCGCTCCATCTCGCCGAAATGGATCTGCCGGCCGCCCGCGCGCAGGAAGACGACGGCGTAGTTGAGGGCGGCGAACATCGTGTACCAGGTGAGGTCGGCGAGCTCGACGCCCGAATGCCGGGCGTAGCTCGCGCGCACGTCCTCCACGCGCATGAAGTCCGGCATGCCGGGGAATCCGAAGTTCTCGGCGATCGCGTGAAAGACGCGGTGCCCGAAAGTTATCCAGGCGACGTCGAGTTCGCGCGGTCCGATCGTCGCCATCTCCCAGTCGAGCACCGCGACCGGCGCGAAGTCCCGGTACATGCAGTTGCCCAGCCGCGCGTCACCCCACGAGAGCACGGTCTCGTACGACGACGACTCCGGGAGATTGTCCGTGAGCCACTTCAGGATTCGCTCCACCAGCGGTGACGGGCCGATATCGCGGGCCGCGAACTCGTACCACGCCCGAGCGCGATTCAGGTTCCGCTCGAGCAGGCTGGCGCCGGGCTGCCGCGGATCGAGGAACGCGAAAGTGGTTGCCGCGTCCGGGATCGCATGGATCTTCGCGAGCGCCTCGACGGTGCTTTCCTGCACGCTGCGCTGCTGTGCCGGGTCGGCGTCGAAGAGCCAGTTGTTGCCGAACGTGTAGGGCATGACATCGGGCGGCACCAGGCCCTCGACCCGATCCATCAGCAGGAACGGCGTGCCCAGCACCTCGCCGGTCGGCTCGAGGAACCGCACCAGGGGGACGCGGACGTCGCTCGCCTCGGCCACGATGCGCATGACGTCGAACTGGTCGCGCAGGTTGTAGTGCTCGTAGACCGGGAAATCGCCGGGGGCGGGCACGACCCGGGCGATCAGGTCGTTGACCTGCTCCGCCCCGGCTTCGTGCCAGCGCAACGTGAGGGTGAGCGTCTCCGCGGACATGCCGTTGCTGTCGATGCCGGACCCCAGCGTGAGCTCCGGATTCGCGTCGTCGGGCAGCTGCGTGGCCAGCCATTCGGTGAGGCGCGGAATCAGGGCGGCGGTGTCACGGCTGCTGCGCTGCAGGCGCATGCCCTGATCATCGGGAGACGGAGACATGAGTCACTCCTGACTGGATTGCGAAGGCTGGAGGTAACAGTGGACCTCCCCATCGCAATTGTCAACGAGGGTTCTCAAAGAATGTGGGTTATTGCAGGTAAGCCGCTATGGAGTCGACCAGGCAGTGGCGGGCTTCGGTCAGTTCGGCGGGGGAGGACAGCCGGCGCTCGTTATTGATGCCGCGCATGGCCATCGGGATCAGCGCCTGGACGCGATGCAGTTTGTCCGCGTCGAGCGGCAGGTCCGCGAGGAAGTACTCGAAGGCCCGGAGCCAGGCGTCCTCGTACCCGGCCATCGCCGCGGTGGTCAGCGGGAAGTCCTCGAGCCGTTCTTCCTGGCCGTTCGGCAGTCCGGCCCGCAGCGTCTCGACCGCCCGTCCCTCGGCCGTGCCCAGGATGGTCCACATGGCATCGACCATCTCCCACACCCGTTCGCGGATCGTGCCGGTCACCTGCGGCCAGCTCTCGGGACTGTTCGCCCCGGTGCGATCGGTCAATTCGGCGAGCACGGCCGCCCACAGTCCGTCGATATCGCCGAACTGATGCTTCAGCGTCCCCCAGCTGACCCCGGCCTCCTTGGCGACCCGATTCGCCGACAGCGGTTCCCCGGACCCCGTCGCGAGACAGCCGATGGCCACCTCGAGCAGCCGCTGCCTGGTCTCCCGCCCCTTCCGGTTGAGGCGAGTTCCGGCCGCGGATTGCATTGTCGAACTCGTCTCGGTCATCGCCGCTTCCGTTTCGCATGTCCCGAAATCTCGGAATCTCCGATTATCGGTCCGACGATAGCTGGAGGACTTGAGTCTCCATCCGGGGGAGACAGGAAGGTTGGGGCATGGACGACGACACGCTCTTCACGATCGGGGCTCTGGCCGAACGGACCGGCTTGACGGTCAAGACGATCCGGTTCTACTCCGACAAGGGGATCGTGCCGCCGACCGATCACAGCCCGACCGGCTACCGGCTCTACGACGCCGAGGCCGCCACCCGCCTGGAACTGGTCCGCACCCTGCGTGAGTTGGGCATCGACCTGCCCACCGTGGCGCGGGTGCTGGCCCGCGAGACCTCGCTGAGCGCGGTCGCCGCGGCCCACGCCGACGCGCTCGACGTGCAGATCCGGATCCTGCGGATGCGGCGCGCGGTGCTGCGAGCCGTGGCCGAGCGGGGCTCCCACCGAGAGGAAATGGAACTCATGCACAATCTGATGCGCCTGTCCGAGGCCGAACGCCGCCGCCTGATCGACGACTTCATCGACGCCGCGTACGGCGGCGTGGACGCCAATCCCGCCATGGTGGAGCTGGTGCGCACCAGCATGCCCGAACTGCCGGACGATCCGACCGTCGCGCAGATCACGGCGTGGATGGAACTCGTGGAACTGGTGCGGGACAACGACTTCCGGGAATCGGTCCGGGCCATGGCCGAGTACCAGGCCCGCGAACGCGCCGAAGGCGACACCACAGGCCTGCACCACGACCTGACCGAAGCCGTCCGCGCCGATGTCGGCAAGGCTCTCGCCGACGGAGTGAGCACTGATTCCGAGGCTGCCGCCGCGGTGGTCGACGGACTCACCGCACGCTACGCCGACACCTTCGGAAGACCCGACGACGCGCGACTGCGCCGCTGGATCCTGGAACGGCTCGAAGTGGCCGATGACGCACGGGTGGAACGCTATTGGCGGCTGGTGTCGGCCATCAACGGCTGGCCGGAACTGCCCGACATGGGTCCGGTGTTCGGCTGGTTCGCCGCCGCTCTCCGCGCCCACCCGGCCTAGGGGATCCACCGGGGATGCCCCCGGGTGAATCAGGGAGCGATTTGGGGGATCCGCCGGATCCGGGGAACGGCGGGTCTTCCCTAGCGTTCGAGGCATGAGTGACAGGTCTCGGATACGGCGAGTGTTGGTCCGGCTGGGCGTGGCGGTGCTGGTGGTGCTCGTCGGGCTCAGCGGTGCGACGGCCTGGGTGTACACCTCGGCCGAGGTATCCACCGTGGGGAAGGTGGATTTCGTGCGTCCGCTGGCCATCCCGCCGCTCGCGCGGTCGACCGTGGCGGCCGACGGTGCGCGGGAGTTCGAGCTCGACATGCGGTCCGGCAGTACGGAATTCCGGCCCGGACAGGCAATCGATACCTGGGGGTTCAACGGGAACCATCTCGGACCGACCCTGCGTGCGCGCCGCGGCGAGCAGGTTCGGGTGCGGGTCCGCAATGCCCTGCCGGAAGCGTCGACCGTCCACTGGCACGGCATGCACGTGCCCGCCGCGATGGACGGGGGACCGCATCAGATGGTCGAACCGGGTGCGGAGTGGAAGCCGGAGTGGACGGTCGAGCAGCCCGCGGCCACCCTCTGGTACCACCCGCACCCGCACGGCACCACCGAAACTCACGTCAGCCGTGGTCTGGCAGGGATGTTCCTGCTCGACGACGATGCCAGCGACGCGCTCGCGCTGCCCCACACCTACGGCGTCGACGATCTCCCGGTGATAGTTCAGGACGTCCGATTCCGCAACGGGCGCTTCGATTTCGGGCACGGCGCGTTCCGCGACGCCGGATTCCAGGGCAATGAGGTACTGGTGAACGGAACCCTCGCGCCGTACCGCGAGGTGAGCGACGAACTGGTGCGACTGCGCCTGGTCAACGCGTCCCCCGCGCGCATCTACAACTTCGGCCTCTCCGACGGCCGCGACTTCGCGCTCATCGGCACCGACGGCGGGCTGCTCGAGCGCCCCGCCCCGCTGAAGCACGTGCAGCTGTCCCCGGGCGAGCGCGCGGAAATCGTGGTCCGCATGAAGCCCGGCGAACGAGTGACCCTGCGCAGCGACCGCCTCGACGCCGGACTCGACATGTTCACCAACCGATTCAGCGGCGGCGACGACCGCTTCGACATCCTCGAACTACGAGCCGCCGCCACCCTCCGACCGGCGCCGCCCCTGCCCGACCACCTCGTCATCCCGCAGACGCCGAAGGCCGCGGACTCGGTGGGGGAGCGGTCCTTCGAGCTGGAATTCGGCAAGATCAACGGCAAGGCAATGGACATGAGCCGCATCGACGCCACCGTCACGCGCGGCACCACCGAGACCTGGATCGTCCACAACGGCGACGGCACCCCGCACAACTTCCACATCCACGACACCCAATTCGCGGTAGCCAAGGTCAACGGCAGCCAACCGCCCGAATCCCTACGCGGCCCGAAGGACACCGTCTTCGTAGCCCCGGGCTCCACCGTCGAACTGCTGGTCCGCTTCGACGGCCCCGCAGATCCCAACGCCCCGTACATGTTCCACTGCCACCTGCTCTGGCACGAGGACCTGGGAATGATGGGCCAGTTCGTGGTCGTGGACCCGGGACAACAGCCCGGAACACCTCAGCACAGCGGACACTGACAGCGGGTCCGAATCCCCGCACAGAGATCTTCGCCTCCGACAGTCCCGCCCGAGACCCTGCACATACTCAAATTCGGCAATAGCGCGCATTCGGTCGCGGTTGTTTCGGGTCGTGGTCAAGGCTCAGCTTGCAGGTGGGTTCGTGTGCAGGATTTGTTCGGCGATCGATTGCACCCGGGCCGAGGTGATCCCGGTTCGCTGCTCGACGGCCAACGGATGATCGGTGGGTTCCAGCTCCACGAGTGGTCGGTCGCCGATGGGCTGGGTATGCAGCTTGGTCTTCAGGTTCACGGTGGTCGGTTCGTACAGGGGCAGGATTGTGGACAACCATCCGAAGTACGGTGGCTCCTCGACTCTTTCGGGTCTGTTCCACAGAGTCGTCATCCGCTCGAAGCTGGCCTCGCTGACCGATACCCAAACACCCCAGTCGAATTCGGCATCGAGGTTGGTGACCGGGATGACGACCCGTGCTCGTATGAAGAAGTGTGATCCCGCGATCACGCATTGTTCTTCGCCGAGCACGCTGCCGGGCTGATCCGCGACTTCGGCATTCCAGTACGCGGGGGCCGAGGTGCCGTAGCTGAGCGGGGGGCCGTCGTGCGGTTCGGCACAGTGGGAGCAGATAAAGGTGGAGCCGGCTTTCATGTACGGAAGCGTACTGACGCAGACAAAGCGGATGGTCTTCGGTATGTGCGGACGTTCTGCACCGCAGCAGGTTCCGGCCGCGGGCACCCCACGCTGGCCGGTTCGGTCAGCGCGGTTTGCGGGATGTGAGTGCGCCGCGGATGTGCCGTGCGGCTGCGACACGGTCGTATGTCGAAGGAGTCTCGTCAGGCAGTCGCAGACGGCTCGTGATCGTTGAACTCATGGCCCTTGGTGGCATGTTTCGCGCGCAGGGCCGCGAGTTGAGCAGACTTGGCCACGGCCATGCGTTCGCGGGTGGCAGCGCTACGTCGCGGGGCCGGGGCCGGGCGTCGGTGAGGAATTCCCGGGCGACGCGCCGCAGGCCGTCGCGGCGCGGGCTCGGGGGCTTCGGCGGTGCGCACGGCGTCGGCCATATGGAGTGGTAGATCATCCCGAGATGGGTTGTGGCTGTCGCTATTTCTTGCCCTTCTGCTGAGCGATAGCGGTGGACGCGGTGGCGTACTGCGATCAGTAGTAGATACTGCGTCCGTCCTGGGGAGTGACAATCAACAGCAACCGAAATCTTCGACAGCGAGTGCAGCCGCTGGTCCGGGCCACCGCGTGGTCACACGCGGCAACCCGAACCGCGATCGGAATCGGCGCTCTCGCGAGCCCTTCCGTCGCGGACACCTGGGTAGGCCCGACCGGGACCGGTTCCGCGACAGTGCTACGTCCCGCCTTCGCAGTCCGCGACGCGGTTCTCGGGGTCGGTGGACTCTGGGCCCTGGCGACCGGCAAGCCCATTCGCCACTGGTTCGTGATCGGCACCGCGATCGAAGTTGTCGAGCTCGCCGCAATCGCGCGCAACCGCAGCGAGTTACCGCCGACACTGACGAACAAGGCCTGGTCGATGGCGACCGCCGCCGGGCTTCTCGGCGGCGCTCTCGTCGCCGCTCTGCTCGACGAGCAGACCTAGGCGAGTAGGTTCAGGGCTGCTGGTCAGGTCCGGAACTTGACATGAGCGGATGCTCTGCGCGCTTTGGGGTTCGGCTCGGCTTCTGCGTACCGCTGGAGGGCCCGTGAGTACTTCGCCATGGAGTACTCCAAGTCGGTTCGCCCGATGTCGTCCGGGGCGAGTAGTGGCAGCTGTTGGGTGGCGAACTCGGTGACGGCTTGCCAGACAGCGTCCAGGACCTGCGTGGCGTCCGTGTCGGTGATCTCGACGCGGCGAGCGCGAACGCGCATCCTCCGTTTCATGAGTGTGAAGTTGAGCCGGAAACCCGAGGACATTCCCAGGTAGTCGAATCCGCCACGTCTCCGGTCGATCAGCGAGCTCAGCTCGTCGAGCAACATCGAGACAGATACGAAGATCATCATGGACCCGGCGCCGTCGTCTCTGGACGAGGCATCACCCAGATCGCCGACGACTTCCATGTCGCCGAAGTCGAACCCGGTCGGCCCCAGTTCGTCGGGATCGTCTTCATGGCGCGAGAACTCGAAGATGATCATTGAGCCTCTCCCAAGTGGTGACCGGCCTGGTGGCCTGAGTCGGCGGCAGCTTACGGGCGGTCGAACTCGCCGTCTTTGACGCCGATGGTGAAGGCGTTCCACTCGCTCGGGCTGTAGATGAGGACGTGGCCGTTGGGGGACTGGGAGTGTCGGACTGCGATGTCGCCGTCGGGGAGGAAGGCGACTTCAACGCAGTCGGGACCGTTGCCGCTTCGGGTGCTCTTGCGGAAATTGGCGTCGCGGAGGCGGGGGTCGGTGCCGGATAGGTTGTGCATAGGTGGCTAGGCCTTTCTACTGGTGTTCTTGGCTATCTGGCGAAGCCGGGTGCGGGTGCTGACTTCATCCAGGGCGGCGTGGTGGATGGAAACTATTGCGGATCGGTGGGTTTCGACTTCGTCGGGATCCTCGAGGCAGGCTGCGCCGACCAGAGAGTCGAAGTAGACGACCGGATGGGTCTCGGTGCCCGCCATGGGTTTCATGTCGATGATCGTGAACGAGCCTGTCGCTGTTCCCAGCGGATGTCCTGCGGTGAAGGGGAGCACTCGGAGTGTGATGTTGGGGCGTTTGCTCATCTCCACGAGGTGCGCGAGTTGGCCTTCCATCACGGCGGTGTTGCCCACCTGGGTGTGGATGGCCGATTCGTGCAGGACCGCATCGACGACGATCGGCTTGGTCTTCCGGGTAATGAACGTCTGGCGCTCCAATTTGAGCCGGAGGCGGCGATCGAGGGTGGCGTCGGGTTCGCTTGCGAAGTAGACGCGATCCAGTGCGCGTGCGTAGTCCGTGGTTTGGAGGAGTCCGGGCACGATGTTGTTGTGGTACATGGTCAATCGGAGGGCGCACGCTTCCATGTCGGCGTAGATGCGGAATCCGCCCTGGATCACATCGCGGTACTCGTACCACCAGGACTTCGATGCGGCTTGCTTGATCAAGGCGACCACGTTCGCGTGGGTGTCCGCGTCCATCTCGAGGATCTCGGCGAGCGCGTCGGCTTCCGGAAGGCTGATCCGGCCTGACTCGCCGCGCTCGATGCGACCGACCTTGCTGGTGCTCCAACCGGGCCCCATGGCGTTCGCGACGTCCGCCAGGTCCAGGTTCGCCTGCTGCCGCGCCTCGCGTAGCCGCATGCCGATTTGCTTACGTGCCACCGATGTCGGTTGTTGGCTGGTCTCTGCCACGACGTCCACCCCCATGCTCACGAGCGTTGGCAACGATGTCAGGCCATTTTGGCAATGATCCTGGGCTTTCGGAGGGGTTTCGCGGTTCTGCCGCAATGGCAATGCCAACTCCTGGTGGCGGAGGTGTGCTTGTGACATCGACCGAATCAACTCTGGGAGGTGTCGTAATGCACTGGGACACATGGGCGTTGTTGTCGATCCTCGGACTCTGCCTCGGCGTCATCGCGTGGTCGGTTTGGGGCTTCTATCGCGAGGGTCATCGGGGTGGTGGTGCCCGGTTTCTTCGGCTCGCGCTGCTCGGAGGTGGAGGACACCTCGAGCTCCCGGCCCGGGGGCAGGCGGGATGGTGGCATCAGGGGAGGCATCGGGCGGCATGACCAGCGCGGAGTTCGTCGTGTTGAGGGTGTTGAGCGGCGCTGAGGGGAGGTTGTCGGCTGTGGAGATTCAGCGGGCTGCGGCGCTGACCGGGTGGAGTACGCGGAATGCGCTGGCGCAGTTGGCGGCTCGCGGACTTGTCGTTCGTGGGGGTCGCCACGGTCTTTGGCTGATCAGTGAGCGTGGTCGGCTGGTGGTGGCTACTCGGCGAGGAGCTGCGCGATGACCCATTGCGCTGCTTCGGGTTGCATGGGGAGGGTGGCGTGGCTGGACAGGCCCGCTTGGGGGTAGAGGTCTTCGAAGTAGTCGTTTTCTACGCGGGGGTCGTTGATGAAGGAGGCTGGGCCGGGTGGGGTGAGGACCTGGTCGCCGTGGGTGGCGAGGACCGCGTAGATGACTCCGGGGACGGTTACCCCGTCGGCGAGGAGGGCCTGGGTGACTTGGGATCCGGCGAGGCAGTCGAGGGCGCCTGGGAGGTCGAGGCCGCCGATCGGGGTGGCGGCGGTTGTGCCTGTGGTGACCGGTGCGAGGTAGATTGCGCGGTCGACGTGGGGGCCGCCGTGGAGGAATTTCAGGTAGTAGTTCGCTACCAGGGCGCCCGAGGAATGGGCGACGATGTCGACGTGGGTCGCTCCGGTGGCGGCGCGCAGTTTCGTGACGAACGACTCCAGTTGGCTTGCTGACTCCGCTACGGGTGCCGCTGCCTGCATCGGGCCGATGATGCCGTAGCCGAAGATGAAGGGGCAGCCGCCGAGATCTCGTATGCCGGTGGTGATTCCGGACATCTGTCTTTCCAGTGTGCCGAGAATGTCTCCTACTGCCCCGAATCCGCCCAGCACCACAACGGGATTCGGTTGTTCCGGTGATGGAACGCAGTCCAGCGGTGGTTCGAGTGTGGTCGAGGTCCGGGCGGCTCCGAGGCGATGTCGCGGCTCGGAGACTTGCCCTGTCCCGCTGTGCTGGGCCGGCCCGGAGATGGACTGTGGTGGCCCGTCGATCGGGGCGGGTCCGGGGGCTGCCCAGGCCGGGGTGACGCTCGAGCCGATCGCGGCCGCGGTGACCGCGACGACGGTGCCGACTCGAATCCACGAGTGTCTCGCTCTCGGCGCCCCGTTTGCCTCCGACGCTGCCCGTCTCGCATTCCTCACCGAAATACTTCGGCGGGCGGCCGTGTTCGGACGACTGGTTCAGCGTGTCGGCGGCGTGCCCTACGCTCCCGGGGATCGGAAGGAGTATGCGGTGAGTAAGCGCGGATGGCTGTTGTTCCTGGGTATGGGTGTTATCTGGGGCGTGCCGTACGCGATGATCCGGGTGGCGGTGGGGGAGTTCGATCCGGTGTTCGTGGCGTTCGGGCGGACCCTGCTGGGTGCGCTGGTGCTGCTGCCGGTCGCGTTGTTCACGAAGGTGCTGTGGCCCGTGTTGCGGGAGTGGCGGTGGGTGCTGGTCTACACGCTCGTCGAGATCACCGGGCCGTGGTTGCTCATCGGGCACGCGGAGACCCGGCTGACCAGTTCGACGGTGGGGCTGCTCATCGCCGCGGTCCCGCTGATCGCGATCGTGATCACCACCCGCCTCGGGCACGAGGGTCTGGATCCGCGCCGGATCCTCGGCCTGGTGATCGGCTTCGCGGGTGTGACCGCACTGGTCGGTCTGGATATCGATATGTCGAATCTGGGTGCGCCGGCCGCCATCGGGGTGAGCGTGATCGGCTACGCCCTGGGCCCGATCATCATCGACCGCAAGCTGAAAGAGTTGCCGCCGATCGGCGTGGTCACCGCGTCGCTGGTCTTCGCGGCCACCCTGTACCTGCCGTTCACGCTGTGGCGCATGCCGTCCCATTTCCCGGCGGGCGCGACCTGGTCGGTGGTCGGGCTGGGACTGCTGTGCACGGCGCTGGCGTTCGTGGTCTTCTTCGCCCTCATCGGCGAGGTCGGCCCGTCCCGCGCGACGGTCATCACCTACATCAATCCGGCCGTGGCCCTGCTGATCGGCGTCTCGCTACTGAACGAGCCGCTCACCGCCGGCATGGCGATCGGCTTCCCGCTGGTGATCCTGGGCTCGATCCTGGGCACCGCCCGCGCCGAACGGCCCGAGGACGCCGTCCCGGTCCGCGCCTGACTCAGTCCTCGGAGTCCTTGGCCGCGGCCTCATCCAGCTTGCGCTGTTTGCGAGCTCCGCCCTTGCGCTCGATGCGCGGGTCCTCGCTGACCTCGTACCGCTTCACGTACTCCCTGAGAAACGCCTGCAAGGTGGCGGTGGCCGGAATGGCCAGCAGTGCCCCCACCGCCCCCAGCAGCGCCCCGCCCATGATCACCGACAGCAGCGCGACCGCCGGATTCACGTCCACCGTCCGCGCGGTGATGCGCGGCTGCAGCACATAGTCCTGAACCCACTGGTAGACCACCACGAACAACAGAATCCACACCGCGTCGAGCGGTCTGATGGTGAGCGCCACCAGGATCGGCAGCACCCCCGCGATATAGGTTCCGATGGTCGGCACGAACGAGGCCACCACACCGAACCAGATGCCCAGCGCCAGTGCGTTGGGAAGGCCGAGCAACGCCAGGAACGCCCCGTGCGCGACGGCCGAGATGACCGCGAGTAGCGCCCGCGAATAGAGATACCCACCGGTCTTGTCGATGGCCAGATCCCAGGCGTGCAGCACCGCACCCTGTTTGTCGGGCGGCAGCAGCGAGCACACCGAGCGCCGCAGTTTGGGACCGTCGGCGGTTATGTACACGCTGAACAGCGCGATGGTCACGAACCGCGCCAGCCCGCCCAGCACCGTGCTCGACAGCCCCCACACATTGTTGGCCGCCCGCTCGGCGTAGGAGCTGATGATGTCGGAGTCCTTGAACAGCCGATCGCGCAACTGGCCCAGGGTGAAATTCTGGTGGAATACGCGATTGACCCAGTCCACCAATTCGTCGAGTAGCCGCGGCAGTTCGTTCACCACGTGGGAGACGGTCTCGACCAGGAGCACGCCCAGCGTCGCGAGGAACCCCGCGGTGCAGGCGAATACGATGATGAACATCACCGCGGTGGCCAGCCCGCGATTCACGCCGCGCCCGGCCATCCCGTCCACCGCGGGTTCCATGGCGAGCGACACGAAGAACGCCACCGTCATCATGATCGCGATCCCGATGAGCTGGTGCGCGGCCCAATTGGCGAGTTCGAACAGTCCGAGCAGGGCCAGCGCGAGCACCATGGCGCGGGGGAGCCAGGCGGGCATGGCGGCCCGCTGCGGCGAGTCTGGGTTGTCGGCGGCCACGGGGCCAGTCTCGGTCACCGGCGGGGGTTTCCGGTCACGACCCACCGAGGCAGGTGAAATCGAACAACCGGTGGACAAATCAGACAAATCTGGACGGTCTGTTTACTTCTGGTGAACGGAACCGAGACCCATTCGGAGAGAAAGGTTTTCCCGCGATAGTGTGCAGGTATGCGGGAGGGCAGCCAAGATATGCGAGTGCGCACGAAATTCTCCAGCGAACTGGTGGCGCTGACCGAGGAGCTCGCGCATATGGCGCAGCTGACACAGGAGGCCTCCGAACGGGCCACGGCCGCGCTGTTGCGCGCCGACCTGACGGCCGCGTACGAGGTGTTCGCGCTCGAGGAGCAGGTGGAGATCGAGCACGCCAAATGCGAGGACCGGTCGGTCATCCTGCTGGCCCTGGAAGCTCCGGTGGCCCGTGACCTGCGCCAGGTCATCACCGCCATGCAGATCGCCGACGACCTGCTGGCCGTGAGCCGATCGCTGAGCCGCGTCGCCGACGTGGTGGTGCGCCGCTACCCGGATCCGGTGGCCCCCCAGCACGTCCTGGACCTGCTGGGGGAGATGTCCGGCGCGGTCACGCATCTCGCCGCGAGCTCGGTGAGAGTCATTGCGGCGCAGAACCCGCCGCGCGACCGCGTGCTGATCCCGCGCGACGAGAACCTGGAACGCCTGCGCGGCCGCCTGGTGGAGCTCGCCGCCGACGACGGCTGGGCGCACGGCTCGGCCATGGCCATCGACATCGCCCTGCTGGCCCATCACTTCGAGCGCGCGGCCGACCACTGCGTGCGCATCGGCCGCCTCATTCGCTTCTTCCACACCGGCATTCCGCTCTACGCGCAAACGGAGGGGTAACCACCACCTCCTGTGAGGGGCCCCGATCGGCGGGAGTAAGCTGCCCGAATTGCTTCATGGCGAGGTCTTTTCGAGTAGCACCGCACGCACGGCAAGCCGAAATCCGACAAGGGCCCCAAACATGCCAAACAGCTCTACCCAGGCATCGGTATCCACCCTGTCGCGGGTGGCAGCGCCGGTCCGGGTCGCACCGTCCACCGAGAAATCAGCGCCGAGCGAACCCTCGGCGCCGGCCGAGAGAACGCTCTCGCACCGCCAGATCATGACCATCCTGTCCGGCCTGCTGCTCGGGGTGTTCCTCGCGGCGCTGGACCAGAACATCGTCAGCGTGGCGATCGTCCGCATCGCCAACAGCCTGCACGGCTTCGACAAACAGGCCTGGGCCACCACCGCCTACCTGATCACCGCCACCATCTCGACGCCGCTCTACGGCAAGCTGGCCGACATCCACGGCCGGAAACCCTGCTACCTCATCGCCATCGGCGTCTTCGTGCTCGGCTCGGTGGCCTGCACCTTCGCCACCTCCATGTACCAGCTGGCGGGATTCCGCGCGCTGCAGGGCGTCGGCGCGGGCGGACTCATGTCGCTGGCCTTCACCATCATCGGCGATATCGTGCCGCCCCGCGAAAGGGTTAGGTACCAGGGCTATTTCATGATGGTCTTCGGCATCGCCACGGTGCTGGGCCCCGTCCTGGGCGGCTTCTTCTCCAATGCCGACCACATCCTCGGACTGGTCGGCTGGCGCTGGGTGTTCCTGGTGAACGTGCCGATCGGCGCGCTCGCGCTGGTGGTGGTCGGCAGGGTGCTCGACGTACCGTTCGAACGGCACCGCCACCGCACCGACTGGCTCGGGGCGATAACCCTTGCGGCGGGCACGGTTCCGCTGCTGATCGTCGCCCAGCAGGGACGCGAATGGGGGTGGAGGTCGCAGCACGCGCTGCTCTGCTACGGCATCGCGGCCGCCGGGCTGACCGCGTTCCTCATCGTCGAACTGCTCATGAAGGACTCCGCGCTGATTCCTTTGCGGCTGTTCCGCAGTCGCACCTTCAGCATCGCCATCCTGGGCGGGTTCATCGTCGGCGTCGCCATGTTCGGCGCGATCGTGCTGGTGCCGTTGTACTTCCAGGTGGTGCGCGGGTACTCGCCCACGCGCTCCGGGCTTTTCATGCTGCCGCTGGTGCTGGGCATCATGCTGGGCGCGCAACTGTCCGGGCTGGTCACCAAGTTCACCGGACGCTACAAGGCGCTGCCGATCCTGGGCTCGCTGATCATCGCCGCCGGATCGGTGCTGTTCGCGCTGGTCCGCTTCGACAGCCCGCTGTGGCAGCCGCTGCTGTACTGCGGCGTCATCGGTTTCGGCCTGGGCGGCTGCATGCAGACGCTGATCATCGCCGCCCAGAACGCCGGACCGCGCGCCGACATGGGCGTGTCGACCGCGTCGGCCACGTTCTTCCGGCAGATGGGCGGCACCCTCGGGGTCGCGGTGTTCCTCACCATCCTGTTCAACCTGCTGCCGCGAAAGATCCTGGCGGCCTTCGGCGGTCAGCTGCCGCCGGGCTTCGACGCCGCGCAACTCGGGCGGATCGAGGCCAATACCAGCGGCATCGCGGACCTGCCGGAGCAGGTGCGCACACCCATTCTGACCGGATTCACCCACGCTATGGGCGGGGTGTTCGCGGTGGCCGCCGCCGTGGCGGTGGTGGCGGCGGTCGTGCTGACGTTCATGAAAGAGATTCCGCTGCAGGACACCCCGGAACCGGTCGCGGTGGCGGAGGAGGAGTTGGTCGAGCCGGAGCTCGAACCGGAGCAGGAGTTCGACGCGGAGCCGGAGTTCGTGCTCGAGGAGACGGCGCCGGGGCTGTCGGTGTCGGGCCGGGTGCACCGGGAGGACGGGCAGTCGGTGCCCGACACCGTGCTCACCCTGATCGACCAGCGCGGACGCCAGGTCTCGCGGGCCGTCGGCGACGCGGACGGGGAGTACCTGATCGGTGCGCCGCGGATGGGCGGGTACGTGCTGATCGTGTCCGCCTACGGCTATCAGCCCGCCGCGGTGAGCATTTCGGTCGGCAGCCGCCCGCATCGGCTCGACGTCGCCCTGCTCGGCTCCGGCGAGGTGTCGGGCGTGGTGCGGTCGGCGGGCCGGGGCGCGCCGCTCGGCGACGCGACCATCACCTTGACCGACCACTTCGGTGACGTGGTCGGCTCGGCCGTCACCACCGCCGACGGCGACTTCACCTGCCGCGGCGTGCTGGCCGGGACCTACACGCTGGTCGCGGTGGCCGAGCACATGCGGCCGTCCGCGGTCACCCTCACCGTGCCCGACAGCGGAATGCTGCGCCACGACATCGAACTCGCGCCGCGCGCGGTCCTGGCCGGATCGGCCTGCAACGAGCGCGGCGACGGCATCCCCGACGCCCAGATCACGGTGCTCGACGAGGCAGGCGACCTGATCGCCGTCACCCGCACCGATGGCACCGGCCGCTACGTGGTGTCGGATCTGGCCGAGGGTCGCTACACCGTGATGGCCCGCGGCTATCCGGCCGCCTTCAGCCGGGTCACCGTGGCGGACGGCGAAGTGGCGCACGATGTCCTGCTCGGGTATGAGCGGATGGAGGCGGCGAGCGTCGACCGCCGGGAGATGGTGGGCGCGGACCTGCGGGAGGTGGCGGACCGGGTTTGAGATTTCGGCGAGCAGGACGAGGGTCCAACTGCTAGGTTCCGCAGTGAAAACAGTCCCCTCTTCGGTATTGGGACTGATCCAGGGGAGACCAGACATGAAGACCTCGCGCGCACTGCTCACCGCCGCCGCCCTCGCCGCCGTCCTGCCCGCGGGGGCCGGGTCCGCCGAACCACCCGCCACCACGGTCAACGAGTATGTGGCCCTGGGCGACTCCTGGGCCGCTGACGCCACCCTGAGCCAGCTCAGCACCGCCTTCACCCCCGCGCCCTGCGCGCAGAGCGCCCACAACTACGCCAAACAGGTGGCCGCGGCGCTGGCCGTGCCGGTCTTCCGCGACGCCACCTGTGGCGGCGCGGTCACCGCCAATATGACCCAGTCGCAGCAGACCGTGCTCGGGTCCAACGCGCCGCAGTTCGACTCGCTGACCGAATCCACCGACCTGGTCACCCTCGAAATCGGCGGCAACGACGCGAATCTGGCGGCCATCGTCACCGACTGCATCACCCTCGACCCCGCCATCAGCCCCTGCCTGAACTCGATGGTCGCCGACGGCGTCGACCGGATGTCGCAGAACATCGCCCGGACCGAGCCGCGCGTGGCCGCCACCATCGCGGGCATTCGGGAGCGCGCGCCGCGCGCCCGCATCCTGCTGCTCGACTACTTCGAGGGCATCGGCCTCGACGGCGGCTGCTGGCCGGTCATCCCGATCTCCGACGGCGACGCGGTCTGGCTGGGGCAGAAGCTGATCGAACTGCACACCATGCTCGAACGGGTCGCCTCGAGCACGGGAGTCGAATTCGTCGACACCTACGCGGGCAGCGCGGGCCACGACGCCTGCCGGCCCGTCGGCACCCGCTGGGTGGAGGGGCTGCTGCCGTTCTCCGGCAACCCGGTCGGGCTCGCCGTCCCCTTCCACCCCAACCAGCTGGGCGCGGACTATCAGGCCCGGCGGGTGCTGGAGCAGATCGCCGCGTCCTGACCGCTCAGTTCCGAGGGCGGATCCACACCCGGTTGTCGTGGAACACCGCGCCGCCGCCGAAATCCGAATCCCGCTCGGCGACGGTGGCGTTGACGGTCGCGCCGCCGGAATGCTTGGCCCAGCGGCCCTTCGGGGTCGCGGCCACACCCGGGCGGACCATGTCCGAGATCTCGGCGAGGGCCTCGAAACTGCCGCGATCATTGCCGACGGTCACCGGATCACCGTCGGCGATACCGCCCGCGGCCGCGTCGTCCGGATGGATGGTGACGCGCAGTTCGCCTGCGCGGCGGCGCAATTCGGGATTCGAACCGAACCCGGTATTGAGGAAATAGTGTGACGCCGCCGAGATGAGCACCAAGCCATCACCGGGATCCGCGGGCGGGGTGTATCCGGCCACCGGATCGTGTCCCACCGCGGCCACCTGGTCCGAGACGAAGCGGAGCTTGCCGTCGGGCACCGGGCCCGGCTCGATCTTCAGGAACCCGTCCGCGCGCAGCCGGTCCACGTCGTACTGTTTCAGCAGCTGGTTCGCCAGCTCCTCATCGGACTCGTAGAGCGCCGGCTCGGTCATCCCCATGCGCCGGGCCAACCGCCGGAAGGTCTCGGTGGTGGGCAGGCATTCGCCGGGCGGGGCCACGGCGGGCTCGTTCCAGACCAGATACAGATTGCCGTAGGCGGCCAGCACATCGAGGTGCTCGGGCTGCATGGTGGCCGGGAGGACGATATCGGCGTAGTCGACCGTGTCGGTCGGGAAGTGTTCCAACACCACGGTGAACAGATCCTCGCGCGACAGGCCCTCGACCACCCGGCGCTGATCGGGGTTGGAGCCCACCGGATTCGCGCCGATCACGAACAACGCGTGCACCGGCGGACCGTCCGGGTCCAGCAGCGCCTCACCCATCCGGGTCATCGACAGCGTGCGCACCGGATGCGGCAGCAGATCGAAACGGGTCAGGGCGTCGACGTCCAGGCGGAAGTGGCCGCTGGTCGAGTAGTGCAGCCCGCCACCGGGAATCGCCCAGTCGCCGGTGACGCCGGGCAGACAGGCCAGGGTGCGCAGCGCCATGCCGCCGCCCGCGTGCCGCTGCATGCCCTGCGAGGCGCGGATGGCGGTGGGGCGGGTGGTGGCGATCCGTTCACCGAGCGCCACGATGCGCTCGACCGGCACGCCGGTGATGGCGGCGGCCCGCTCGGGCGGGTACTCGGCGATGCGGGCCCGGAATTCGGGCCAGCCCTCGGTGCGGTCGGCCAGGAACTCCTCGTCCTGCGCGCCCAGCCCGACGATCACGTGCATGAGGCCGAGCGCGAGCGCGGCATCGGTGCCCGGCAGCGGAGCCAGATGTTCGTCACAGCGTTCGGCGGTCTTGGTGCGCACCGGGTCGATGGCGACGGTGTACGCGCCGCTGTCCTGGATGAACTTCCACACATGATGGCCGGAGGTGAGCGGATTGGTGCCCCACAACAGGATCAGCTTCGACTTCGCCAGATCCTCGGGATCCATGCCGCCCGAGGTGCCCAGCGTGTACCGCAACCCGACCGTGCCCGCCACCGAGCAGATGGTCGGGTCGTGCCCGGACGCGCCCAGCGCATTGAAGAAGCGCCGCCCGGAAAAACCCTCCAGCCCCTGGATGAAACCGAGGCTGCCGGTGCCGTGGAACGGCCACACCGCTTCCCCGCCGTGCTCGGCGATGATCGAGGTGAGGCGGGTGGCGATCTCGTCGAGCGCCTCGTCCCAGCTGATCGGCTCGAAGCGGCCCTCGCCCTTGCGGCCGACGCGGCGCAGCGGGCGGGTGAGGCGTTCGGGGGAGTAGACCTGCTCGAGGTAGCGGTTCACCTTGACGCACAGCGCGCCCCGGGTGACCGGATGCTCCTTGTTGCCGCGCAGGCCGGCGGCCTTGCCGTCCTGGACGTCCACCACCCAGGAGCAGGCGTCGGGGCAGTCGAGGGGGCATGCTCCCAGTACCTTCACGTACTGGATCGTATGCAGGGGGTCCGACACCCGCGAAAGGCGAGGATACGGCCGGTTTTCCAGCGCGACACGCCTATGCCGTCATGTGACGACACGCGGTCGAGCTGGGGTAGTCTCGGCCCGCGGCTAATCAGCCGCAACAGGAGTGCGGGGGCGGAAGTGCGCGGTGGAATGGGAGATTCATGATCACCCCCGGCCGAGGTCTAGTCGGTGTCGTGTCAGGATGCGCGGCGCTGCTGACCGGCTGCGCGCACGGCGGACACGGTGAACCCGCGCACGCGCACCAGTCCAATGCCGAGCAGTCGGTCGGCGATACCGCCGAAATGCAGCGCAGCGCCTTCGTCACCGCCTGCGCGGGCACCTCCGCGGGCTGGCAGGCGACCGCCGTGGTCAGCAACCGGGATGTGGTGGAGCACAGGTATCTGGTGGTGATCAGCTTCCAGACGCCCGAGTCCGCGGATCTGGAACGCACGCGCACCGAGGTATTGGTGGCGCCCGGCGCGACCCAGGACTTCACCACCGAGACACTGCTGGATCCGGTGGCCCGGCCACAGACCGTGCGGTGTGTGCTGCGCGGTGTCGAACAGTTCTGATCGATACTCGCTATTCGGGCGCGGGACGGATGGGTCCGTCACGAAAGTTGCGCGGGGACAGGGGCGGACGCCTAGGATCACCAGCGCCGGCCATGCTCCGTGGGCCGCACCAGTAGGAATAGCTGAAGGATCACTGACCGTGCGTGGGTGACCAGGCGCGTTCTCCGGATGTGGATTTGTCGGTGCCATGGTGCATGCTCTTGGCACGCAGCTGTCCGCCCCGTCCGCCCCGGAGTGCCCATGTCGACCCGTACCAAGCCACAGCCCTTGTCGGATACCGAGATTCGGGAGATCGCCGCGGAAATCGACGCTGGCAGACCGCCTATGGTGTGGTTCACCGCGGCGGCGGTCGGTGTCCCGGAAGGTCGTTCCGGCAAGGTGATGTCCCTCGGCGATCCGTCCGAGGGCGATTTCCTGCAGGTGAAGCCGACGGGCTCGAAGGACGTGCTGTCCTTCGGTCCCACCGAGGTGACCCTGTCCAAGCCGGCCCGGCAGAACCCGGCCAAACCGGCCGCCGCGCCGGCCGCCGCCGCCAAACCGGCGAGTGCAACCCCCAGAACGGCAACCAGGAAGGAACCGACCGTGACGATGTCGTCCCCCGCGACGATGCCGGCCGCCGCGCCGAGCACCCCGCCCGCTCCGGAAGCCACCCCGCAGCCGGCGGGCGAGCCCGCCGCCGAGGCCAAGAAGGCCTCGCGCCCGGCCCGCAATGCCGCCGCCACCGCGAAGAAGCCGAAGACGCCCGAGGTGACGGTCACCCTCAGCGGTACCGCCGAAGGCGAGTGGACCCTCGATGTCGTGAACGGCAAGAAGCGCGCCATCAAGGGCCTGGTGGTCACCAGTTCCGCTGTCGCCCAGGCCGCCAAGATCCTGCATCCCGAATTCGCCGAGGTCGTCGACTCGATCCACGAGTCGGTCCGGTCCGCCCAGCAGGCCAAGGTGGAGCAGTTACAGGCCGAACTCGAGTCGGCCCGCCGGCTTCTCGAAGACCTGGCCTGAGCGGCGTCCGACCGGCTCGAGCATCCGTGTTCGGGCCCGATCGTCCGGATTCCGGCCTGAAGGCCGACGGCCCAACCCCTTTCGTGTGGGTTGGGCCACAACTTCTACCGCGTGCTCACACCGCGGATTCGCGCTGCCAGGTGCGCGGGCCCGCCTCGGGGCGGTTGCGGCGCAAGTCGTCGTGGAAGATGTAGCCGAGGGAGTATTCCTTGGCGTGGTACATGGCCGAATCCGCCTCGCGCAGTAGCTCGTAGACGGTGGTCTCGGACTCACGCGGTTTGGAGCACGCGATGCCGATGCTGGCCGCGATGCGCACCTCGGCCGCGCTCAACTCGAACGGTTCGCCCAGCGTGGCCAGCAGGCGTTCGGCCAGCTGCAGAGCGTGTGGCCGGGCCAGTGGGGCCAGCACCACGAATTCGTCTCCGCCGTAGCGGGCGGCCGCGTCGTCACGGCGGATCACCCGGCGGATCCGGGCCGCCGCATTGGCGATGAGTTCGTCACCCACCGCATGCCCGTAGTTGTCGTTGACTCGCTTGAATCCGTCCAGGTCGATGAACAGCAGCGCCAGGGGCTGCCCGGCCCACCGGTCCCGATTACGATGCAGCGCCCGCAGCAGGGCGGCGCGGTTCAGGAGTCCGGTGAGCATGTCGTGGTCTGCCTGATACTGCGCGCGCCGCTCGCTGCGGGCGCTGCGTTCGATCGCGCGCTCGCTGCGTAGCAGCACTCCGGCTAGTAGTAGCGCGAACAGCGACGAGACCACGATGCGGTCCAAGGCGTCCAGGCTGGAGCCGACCACCGGCACCAGCGAGGCCACGATCATGACGATCGCGATGATGCTGGCCCGCTGCCGGGACCGGTGCGGGTGGATGTCGCGCGGCCCGCCGAGCACCACCATGCTGGGGTGCAGCGCGGCCGCGCCGATCAGCGTGAATCCCAGCTGCAGCGGCAGCAATTGGATCTGGCGGCCGATCACCGCCGAGCCCGCGGTCTCCAGGTTGTAGGCCAGGTCACCGGCGAGGATCACCAGCATGGCCAGATGCACCAGGCGCAGTGAGGTTTCCGAACGCGCCGAGGTGATCACCGAATGCACGATCACCGTGAGCAGCAGCGCGTCCACGATCGGGTCCGCGACGCAGGTGACGGTGGTGAAGTCCAGGTCCCGGGACATGTGCAGCACCGGCGAGATGAGGAACGTCCACGACAGCAGTAGCGCGCCCAGCCCGATCAGCCCGGAATCGAGCAGCAGATCGTGGTCGGTGCTGTTCTGGCGCGGGCGCAACCACAGCACCGCGGCCACCCCGACACAGCAGTAGCCGCTGAGGGTGAACAGGTCGTCGAAGGGGTGCCGCTGGGAGTCGGAGATGTGACGCAGCGCGGTGCCGATGGCGAATTGCACGGCGGCCGCGGAGAGCAGGTACCACGGCAGCGGATGGCGGGGCCGGAACTTGCGCACCCCCATGCCGATCATGGTGAGGCTGATGGCCACCGACACGAACAGCGTGCCCAGCGCCACCGCCTTGGAGTTGATCACCAGGGGTAGGCCGAGAATCAGTACGCCGCAGATGAACAGGACGGTGCGCCAGCAGATGTTGAAGCGTTTCGGCCGTTCGGCCGGTTGTACTCCTGTTCCCACCAGCCCCCCTGTCCGAGCAGTACTCGAAAAGACACCGCCGATCATCAACCGTGTGTGTTGCGGTACGAGCATAGGTCCCCGCACTGCGGTGGCAGAGTGCCCGGTCGAGAAAGGCGCTGCCACTTATTGGGCAACCGAACCGATCATGACACGAAAGCGGGCGGTCCGGATGGGAGTTCGGCGAACCCGCAGGGCCGCTTTCGGGAGACTCGCTATGCTCCCCGCAGATCGAACCGTACGCCCCGCACGCCCCGGTGAAGAGGAGCCCGACACGTGGAATCGATGGCGGGACGCTGGTGGGCACCCGGGCGGGTCAACCTGATCGGCGAGCACACCGACTACAACGACGGATATGTCCTGCCCTTCGCGCTGCCGCTGGGTACGACCTGCACCGCGCGGGCCAGACCGGATGGTGTGCTGCGCCTGAGATCTGCGCAGGCGCCCGGTGACACGGTCGACACGACAACCGCGGATCTGTCCACCGCGGGCTGGTCCCACTTCCCGGCGTGGTCCCGCTACCCCTTGGGCGTGATCCGGGAATTCGAGCGCCGCGGCCACGAGATCCCCGGCATGGACATCGACCTCGACAGCACCGTCCCGATCGGCGCGGGCCTGTCCTCCTCGGCCGCACTGACCTGTTCGGTCGCCATCGCCGTGCGGGACCTGTTCGCCCCCAGCGTCTCCACCGCCGACCTCGTCGACATCACCCGCACCGCCGAGAACGTCTACGCGGGCGTCCCCACCGGCGTCCTCGACCAATCCGCCGCGCTGCTCTGCACCCCCGGTCACCTTCTCTTCCTCGACACCCGCACCGGCAAGACCGAACACATCCCCTTCGACCTCGGCCGCTACGGCCTCACCCTGCTCATCGTCGACACCGGCGCCCCGCACCGCCTCATGGACAGCGCCTACGCCACCCGCCGAGCCGAATGCGCCGCCGCCGCAGCCCAACTGGACGTCCCCACCCTCCGCGACGTCCCCACCGCCGCCGAGATCGACCGCCTCCCCGACCCGGTCCTCCGCCGACGCGCCCGCCACGTGATCACCGAAAACGCCCGTGTCCTGCGAATAGCCGAACAATTGCGCTCCACCACCGACCCCCGCACCATCGCCCCCCTCCTCACCGCCGGCCACACCTCCCTCCGAGACGACTTCGAAGTCTCCGCCCCACCTCTCGAAACAGCCGTAGCCGCAGCCCTCACCGCCGGCGCCCACGGCGCCCGCCTCACCGGCGCCGGCTTCGGCGGCAGCATCCTCGCCCTCATCGACGAGAACCGCGTTGCCCCGGTCTCCCACCGGATTCGAGAAGCCTTGCTCGCCAAGCGATTCCCCAGCCCTCATATCTTCACCGCCATTCCTTCCGCCGGTGCCCACCGCCTGGCCTGACCGGATCCGCATGGCGATGATCAGGCGGTCGAGGAGGGGCTGAGGCCGTGAACGCGGGGAGGGCTGTTGCCCGCCATCCGATCCCGGATGCGGTGATCGGATGGCGGGCAGCGGGTTTCGGGCTACTTCACCGACTGGATCGACGGCTGGTTGATCGTCGTGAAGTACTGGACGGCGGCGGCGACGGCGAACGGGGCGGTCACGAGGACCTGGCCGGCGATGGTGCCGAGGAAGCCGACGGCGCTGGCGCCGATGAGGCAGCCGGTGCCGGCCGCGCCCAGGAGGGGGACGAAGAGGGCGGCCAGGAGGCCGGCGGAGCCGATGGTGATGAGGCTCGCGCCGGCGACGCCGCCGATGAGGCAGCCGAGGGCCGCGCCGCCGAGGCCGCCGGTGAGGGTGCCGATGGTGGCGCCCATGGACAGGGTGCTGGTCATGCGGCTCCAGGCGGCCTGCTCACGCTCGTAGTCGGTCTTCCAGGGGGCGCTGTTCTCGAAGGGGAGGGCGACCGGCTGGTAGGTGGCGTGCGCGAGGTCGATCTGGGGGGTGAGGGTGGCGACGCGGTCCTTGATCTCGGTGGCGACGGGGAAGACGAAATCGTCCACGCGGACCGACAGCTCGGTGCCGGCGACGGTGGTGCCGTCCGCTCCCTTGATCTTGAAGACGCCGTTCTCGACGCCCATCGAACCGGCGTCGGTACGGATGACCACGTCCTTCTCGCCGGCGGTGGCGGTGTAGTTGATGGCCGCGTCCGCGGGGGCGGGCGCGGCGTTCACGGTTCCGGCGGTGACGGCCAGGGCGGAGGTCACGAGGGCGGCGGAGACGGCGAACTTGTTGAGCTTCATCAGGTTTCGATCTTTCTTCGGTGCGGGCCGGAGGCCGCGTGAGAGGCGCAGGTCGCGGTCGCGAGAGCTGCGAAAGGGTGCAGTAGGTCGGCGGCGCGGCCCGGAGGCCATGTCGCTCAGGGGATTTCGGTGTCTAGGCGGTCTTGGCGCGCATGCGGGATCCCACGCCCACGAGCACGTCGATCACCAGGAAGGCCAGCAGCGGCAGGCCGATCATCGGCGCGAACCAGCCGATCACCGCGGCCGCGGCCGCCAACGGCAGCACCACGACCAGCGGGGCCTGGGCCAGCGCGCGGCGCGGAGCCTTGCCCACACCGACCGTCGACTCCTTGGTCGGGCGACGCCGCCACCACATGAGGTAGCCGCGCACGATCACGGTGCCCAGGCCGATCATCACCGCGAGCAGCAACAGCTGATCGGGCAGGCCGAGCAGCTGGCCCATGTGCAGCTGGATGCCCCAGTTGGTGAGCTTGGCCGTCAGCGGCCAGTCGGCGTAGGGCAGCTTGTCGGTGACATTGCCGGTCGCGCCGTCGACCGCGATGGCGTCACGGGTGAACTGGCCGGGGCGGCGCAGTTCCTGCGCGACGAAGGCGGTGCCCTCCTTGGCCGGAATGCTGATCTCCAGCGGCCCGGTCAGCCCATTGGCGCGGGCGACGCCGTACACGGTGTCGGCCAGCGCCGCCTTGCCCGCCGGGGGAGTGCCGGCCGGAGCGCCGCCGTGGCCCGCGTGATCGCCACCGGCGGTCACGGCCGGACCGGTGGAGCCGGGCAGCTTGGCGCTCACCGCGGGCGTCGTCCAGCTGAGCGCCTGCCGCAGCTCGGTCACGTTCTCGCCCGCGTACTTCGACCAGGTCATACCGGTCACCGACAGCAGCAGGAGCACCGGCAGGATCCAGACACCCACCGCCGCGTGCCAATTGAGCGTGCGGGCGCGGGGCCGCGACCGATCCGGGCGCAGCAGCCAACCGGCCGAACGCTTCTCGCGTCGCGCCCGCACCCGCCGGTACCAGAGCACCAGCCCGGCCAGCGCGACCAGCCACAGCCAGGAGGCCGCGATCTCGCTGTAGAAGCGGCCGACCTTGCCCAGGTGCAGATTCTTGTGCAGCTGGTCGATCCAGGTGCGCATGGGCAGCGCGCCCGAACTGCCGTAGACGACGCTGTCGCCGACGCTCTGCGCGGTGACCGGGTCGACGAACACCGCGCGCCGCTCGGACTCGCCCAGCGACGGATCGCTGAAGATGACCCGCGTGGTGTCACCGGTGTTCTGGCCCGGGGCCACCGCCACCAGCGCCAGCGACGGCTCGACGGCCTGCGCGGCCGCGATCTGTTCCTTCAACGGCTTGGCGGGCCCGGTCGACGAGGTGTGCAGCAGCCCGCTGGAGGTGATGTTCTCCAGCGTCGGCGAGATCGCGTACAGCGCACCGGTCACGGCCGCGATCAGGATGAACGGCGCCACGAAGACGCCCGCATAGAAGTGCAGCCGCAGCATGAGCGCCTGGAAGGCATTGCCCACACCACGTTTCGCGGCCTTCCCGGACACCGGTTCCGGCGTCGGGGCAGGGGAGGGTGGCGGTGTCGTCGCGACACCGCTGTCAGTGATTGTCACCAAAGGTCTTTCGGGTTCGAGGGAACACCCGGGGCGCGAAGGACCTGTCGACGGCGTCGAAACGGCACCCATGACCCCCTCACGGCGCGCAGGCGCGCACAACGGTCATGGGAATGCCGGACACCACCGCGACCGGACACGGTCGCACGGCGAAATCACACGAACGCGAAAGTCCGTGTGCCCGGGTGAAAGTAAGGAATCAGCCTCGAACGAGCGCGGGCGGCCCGCGCGTACGGAAGACGTCGGCCGCGAAGATCCGCAGCACGACCAGATCCCGGTGCGCGATGGGCAGCCGCGGCGGCCCCGACAGCACCGGCAGTGAAACCGGCAGCGGCAGCACGCGGGCCAGCACCGTGGTGCCGATCCGATAGGCCGCCTCCGCGCCCAGAATGACCACCGCCGCCACACACGCGGCCGTGACGTGCGCGGCCAGCATGGCCGGACTCCACATCGACGCGTTGTGATGCGTGTGGTGCATGCGGCCCGGCGAACCCCACATCATGGCGAAGTGACCCAACAGCTGCCCGCCGATCAGCGCGACCACCAGGCCCGCGACGGTGGAGCGCAGCGCGTGCACGCTCGCCACCGCCGCGCCGACCGCGGCCGAGGCGGCGACCAGCAGCGTCAACGGCCCCGATTCCAGGGGCGCGGCCCCCGAGATCCAGCCGTGCGCGGCCATCGCGAGCGCCCCGGAAACCGAACCGGCCGCCCCACCGCGCAATACCGCAGCATCACTGCGGAATTGCGCCGTACGGCGGCCGGACTCGAAACTCACGCGCTGATAATAGCCACAGTATTCCCAGCGAATTCCCAGCCCCGGGCGAAAGCGCTGGGGCACGTGGGGATTCGGCTAGCTCTCTGTGACCTCCATCTCGATGAGCGGCTTGCGCAGCAGCTTGCCGGTGGCATTGCGCGGCAGCTCGTCGAGGAAGATGACCTCGCGCGGCACCTTGTACCGGGCCAGGTTCTCCTTGACGTAGTCCTTGATCTCCTGCACGTCGCGCTTGGACTCGGGGCCGGGGACCACGATGGCGCGCAGCCGCTTGCCGAAGTCGCGGTCGTCGACGCCGACCACGGCGGCCTCGAGGATGTCGTGTCGGTTGGACAGCAGGTTCTCGACCTCCTGCGGGAAGACGTTCTCGCCGCCGGAGACGATCATGTCGTCGTCACGGCCGTCGATGAACAACAGCCCGTCGGTGTCGAAGTGGCCGACGTCGCCGGAGGACATCAGCCCGTCCACGTACTCCTTGGTGCGGCCGTCGGTGTACTGCTTGAACGAGTGCCCGTTCTCGATGAAGATCGTGCCGGTCACGTTCGGGGCGCTGATGCGCTTGCGGTTCTCGTCGTACAGCGCGACCCGGATACCAACGGGCGCCTTGCCCGCGGTGGTCGGGGCCTTGCGCAGCTCGCTCGGGGTGGCCACGGTCATGACCGCGCACTCGGTGGAGCCGTACACGTTGTAGAGGGTCTCGCCGAAGTAGTCGAGGGTGCGGGTGACGACGTCCGGCGGGATGGCCGAGCCGGCGGCGAAGATGACGCGCAGGGTCTGCTTCGGGTCGTACTTGGCGAGGGTCTCCGGCGGCAGGTCGAGGATGCGCTGCAGCATGGTCGGCACCACGGTCAGGCCCTGCGCTCGGTACTTCACCAGGTTGGCGAGGGTGGTCTCCGGGTCGAAGCGGCGCTGCTGGAACACCACCCGGTTCCCCAGCGCGATCGACAGCGTGAACTGCGACAGACCGGTGGCGTGGAAGATCGGGGCGGCCATCACCACGGTGCTGTTGCGCGGCAACGGGATTCGATCCAGGAACTGGGCCGTGATGAACGGTGAGACCTTGTCGCGCGGCGCGCCCTTGGGGGTGCCGGTGGTGCCCGAGGTCAGGATGACCATGCCGCCCGGCTTCTCCGGCGGCGCCAGCGGCGCGGTGGACTGACCGGCCGCGACCGACTCGATGGTCGGGATCGACGGGTCGGCATCGTCCTTCTCGTCGACCCAGGTCAGGATGCGCGGAATCTCGGCCGGGATGGCCGACATGAGGTCGAAGAACTCGCTGTCGTGCAGTACCGCCTTGACGTTCTCGCGGGCGGCGACATCGGTGAACTGCGGCTTGGCGAAGCCGGTGTTCATCAGCACCGCGCGCACGCCCAGCTTGCCGGCGGCGACCAGGCTCAGCACCATGCCGCGGTGGTCGCGGGCCAGCACGCCGATCACATCGCCGGGGCCCAGGCCCCGCGCGGCGAGGCCGCGGGCCAGCGCGGTCGACTGCTTGTCGAGCTGCTCGAAGGTGAGCTCGCCGCGTTCGTCGACGATGGCCGCGGACTTCGGATTGGTGTTGGCGGCGTGCACGACCGCGCCCGCGAAGGGACCGAACTTCAACACATTGATCGCCGAACGCACCGCGTGATCGGGGCGCAGCGGATTGAACAGTCCCCCTCGGACCATGGCGTTGACGCTCAGTGCGGTATCGCCGGCCTTGCGTAGAACCGTGCCCGCCGATGGAAGTGACATGGGTACAACCTTCCGCGATCCCCCTGGCCGGACGAGTCCGCCGACGGACCACAACATCGAGATCCAGTGCGGTGCTAACCCTAGCAAGCACAGGCAGCGAGGATGTGGCCGAGGTCTCCGTTACTCGCGGTTACAAATAAACCTCGCAGCTCGTGGTGTGAATCCCAGGATTGCCACCGTGTCGCGGTGATCGGGACCGGGGGGTGTGTGTCAGCGGCTCCCGTGTTTCAGGCCGTGGGCGGCTCGTATTCGACCAGGACGCTGCGCAGCACTTTTCCGGTCGCGTTGCGGGGGAGATCTTCGAGGAAGAAGACGTCGCGCGGCACTTTGTACCGGGCCAGATTGGCCTTCACGTGCGCCTTGATCTCCTCGGAGTCGAGCGTCGCGCCCGGCTCGGGAACCACGAACGCGCGCAGCCGCTTACCGAACTCGACATCGTCCACGCCGACCACGGTCGCGTCGAAGATGTCGGGTCGCTCCAGCAGCAGGTTCTCGACCTCCAGCGGGAAGACGTTCTCGCCGCCGGAGACGATCATGTCGTCGTCGCGGCCGTCGATGAACAGCAGTCCGCGGTCGTCGAAATGTCCGACGTCGCCGCTGGACATGTATCCGTCGATGACCTCTTTCATCCGCCCGTCGGTATAGCCCTTGAACGGGGAACCCGAGCGGATGAAGACGCGGCCGGTGACATTCTTGGCCAGCACGCGCCGGCCGTCCTCGTCGAACAGGGCCACTTCGCAGGTCAGTGGAGCCTTCCCGGCCGTGCCCGGGGCGAGGGTCAGATCCTCCGGCCGCGCGACGGAGGCGATCGCGCACTCGGTGGAGCCGTAGAGGTTGTAGAGCACCGGCCCGAACACCTCGGCGGTGCGCATCGACAGCTCCGGCGACAGCGCCGATCCGGCGATCACGATCCCCTGCAGGGAGGATGTGTCGTACTTCTGGCGAATCTCCTTGTCCAGCTCCACCATTCGATGCAGCATGGTCGGCACCGCCACCAGCATGTCCGCCTTGTGCTCGGCGATCAGGCGCAGCGTGCGCTCGGCGTCGAAGCGGCGGGCGGTCACCACCTTGTTGCCGAACGCGCACCCGGCCAGCCAGGTCGCGAAACCGGTGGAATGGAAAATAGGGGAGACGATCACCATCGTGCCCCGCTGCGGGAAGTCGATGCGGTCCACCACCTGCACGGTCGACAGCGGTCCGGTGCGCTCGCGCGGCGCGCCCTTGGGCAGGCCGGTGGTGCCGGAGGTGAGGATGATGAAGCCGCCCGGCTTCTTCGGCGCGGGCAGCGGAGTCTTCGCGTTGGATTCGATCAGATCGTCCAGAGTCTTTGCGTTGGAAGGTATTTCGGTGCCATCGTCGACCCAGGTCAGGATGCGGGGCAGCTCCTCGGGCAGGGCGTCGAGCAGGCCGAGGAATTCGCTGTCGTGCAAGACGGCCCGCACGTTCTCGCGCTCACACACCTGCGCGAACTGGGGTTTGGCGAGACCGGTGTTCATCAGCGCCAGCCGTGCCCCGAGTTTGCCCAGGGCGGCCATGGTGAGGATCAGTCCCCGGTGGTCGCGGGCCAGCACGCCCACCACGGTGCCGGGGCGGACGCCATTGCGCTGCAGTCCGCGGGCCAGCGCGTTGGACTGCTGATCCAGCTCGCGGTAGGTGAGTTCACCCCGCTCGTCGGCCAGGGCGGGTTGATCCGGGAACATGCGGGCCGCGCGGCGCACCGCCGTGGCGGGCGGCCCGAAAACCCGTGCGTCCCTGATCAATCGCACCGTCTCCACCGGATCCGACGGGTCGCTCAACCCCAATTCTCGCAACCGCCGCAGTCCCCTGAGCGCCTCGCCGGTGTGCACCATGCGCTGCCGAGTCGAATGCAGAACCGAGGCCATGTGGACCACCTCCGTTGACGAGACGCTCGCCGCCCACCCGACGACGGTAGCGCCACCGTAGCAGGGGCATGTGACGTAGGTTACACATTTTCGGTCACATCGGGCATCGGTATGATTCGCGAAATTCCCCGAATTGTTAACCCTGCCGTCGCGCGGACGTCACTCTCATCGCCCAGGCTGCGTGTTTCCCGCTCTCGAATGATGAGGAACTCAAATGGAACTTCTCGCCGTGCTTGCCAACATCGTCACCGCCATGGGCACCGGGAGCGCCGCGCTGACCGCGCTGTAGTCAGAACGCATGAAACAGCCCGCCGAGGGGACCGGCGGGCTGTTCGCGTTTCCGGGGTGCTCAGGCCTCGTCGAAGGCGGTGTTCAGACCGAGCGCCGCGGTGGCGTCGAGCTCCGCGGCGACGGTGGCCAGCTTGGCGCGGATCGCGCCCACGGCGTCCGGCCCCAGGGCCAGGCGCAGCGGGGCGTCCGGCTGACCGACCGTGGCCAGCACCGCGGCCGCGGCCTTGGCCGGATCACCGGTCTGCTGCTGATCGGAGGCGGGCAGGCCGTCGCGGATCGCGCCGACGGTCCCGGCGTAGTCGGGGATCGACGAACCGAACGTGAGGGCGGCCGGCCGGGCGAAACCGGTACGGAACTCGCCCGGTTCGACGATCAGGACCTGGATGCCCAGCGGATTCACCTCGGCCGCCAGGGCTTCGCTGGCCAGCTCCAACGCGCCCTTCGCGGCGCTGTACGCGCCCACGCCCGCGAAGGACATGAAGCCACCCATGCTGGTCAGCTGCACGATCACGCCGGAGCGACGCTCCCGCAACTGCGGCAGCACCAGCTGGGTCAGGCGCAGCGGGCCGAAGAACATGACCTCCATGGCGTCCCGCAGATCGGCCTCGCTGGTCTCCTCGATCGCGCCGACGATTCCGTACCCGGCATTGTTGACCAGCACGTCGATGCGACCGGCCTCCTTGATCGCGCGCTCGGCTGCCTCGCCGTCGCGCACGTCCAGCGTCACCACCCGCACCTGATCCGGATGCGTCGCAATGACTTCCGCCATCGTCTCGGGGCGGCGCACCGCAGCCACCACCTCGTCCCCGGCGGCCAGCACGGCCGCGGTGATGGCCGCGCCGAAACCACTGTTCGCGCCGGTGATCAGCCAGCGGCGGGGGTTCTGTGCACTCATTCCATTCCTTCGTCGCTGTGCCCCCGGCGAATTCACCGGGGGCGGTCGCGTCCAGTGTCGCGGCGCGCGGCATCGCCCGGTATGGCCCAAAGGTGGAAAATGGCTGGAGTGACTGGAGCCCTGCTCGATCCGCACCGCCGCCCCCGGCCGCTGCCCGACGGCGAACCGCTGACCGCCGAGGATCACCGGCGGCTGATCGGCGTGCTGGAGGCCGTCGATCGGGCCGTGGACCTGAGCGAGTTCCGGGAGCGGCTGGTGCTCGCCCTGCAGAGCTGGTTCGGGTTCGTCGGAGTCGCTGTGCTGCACGGGGATACGCTCGACGAGGCGATCCGTGAAGGCTGCGGCGTACAGGGCGGATACACCGCGGAATTCATGGCCGACTACGCCGAACGCTGGGCGGCGGTGGACCCGCTGCGCAACCCGCTGGTCCCCGACCTGCTGCGCGCTCGCGGCGTCATCCGGCTCAGCGAGGTGCCCGGTTCCGACGCGTTCCGCGCGGAGTTCCTGCACCCCAACGGAATCACCGACAAAGCGGCCATGCTGGTCGACGGCGGACCCGCGGGGGTGCTGTGCGTCGGCATGGCGGTCGCGGAGTCGCCGAGCGTGCCCGAACGCGATGTGGCGCTGCTGCACGCGCTGCGCCGCCATCTCGCGCCGCTGGTCGGCGAACAGCTCGCCCGCGACCGCGAACGGCGGGCCGCCACCGCCACCTGGCAGCTCACCCCGCGCGAATGGGAGGTCGCCGACCTGGCCGCGCGCGGGCTGACCAACCGGCAGATCGCCGAACGGCTGTTCATCGGTGTGGATACCGTGAAGAAACACCTCAGCCGGGTGCTGGCCGAGACGGCGTGCACCAGCCGCACCCAACTGGCCGTCCGCTTCGCCGCCGCCTGACCGGACTGCGTGGTCCGCCTGGATCTCCGGCGTGGCGGTGGATGGCCCGCGCCCGGATGTCGCCGCGTGTCGGCGCCCGGCGTCTCGACGTCTCGGCCCGAACCGGTCGCGAGCCTGCATCGAACCGCGTGAACCCGACCCCGGGGCGGGGGAATCGCCGCAGAATCGGGAGATGAGTGACCTCTTCGACTACTCCGGCCGGACGGTATTCGTGGCCGGTGGCACCAGCGGTATCAATCTCGGCGTGGCTCGAGCGTTCGCGGGGGCGGGGGCCTCGGTGGGGGTGCTGTCGCGCTCGCCGGACAAGGTGCGCGCCGCCGTCGACTCGATCGGGGTCAACGCGGTGGTGCCGGGGCCGATCGAGGACACCGAGGGCATGGCGCGCCTGGCGCCCACGCCCGAAATGGCAGATCTGGTGACCCGATCAGTGCCCATGGGCCGCTACGGCACCGCCCAGGAGATCGCCGACTGCTGCCTGTGGCTGGCCTCGCCCTACGCCGCCTACGTCAATGGCGCGATCATCCCCGTCGACGGCGGCTGGTCCCTGGGCGGCGCGTCCGAGGTGTTCACCGCCATGCGAAACATGCTGGCGGGCTGAGCGTCCCGCTCAGTGCCCGCCCGCCGCGATCTTCTTCGGATCGATGAACGACTGCAAGGGCGACAGATGCGTGTACGTGTCGAGCAGCGCCCGTCCCAGCGCGGCGTGCGCTTCCACCACCGGATTCGTGGCCCCGTAATTGTCGGCGTCGGGAGCCTGATCGGCGAGGAACGAGAACACCACCGACGGGGCCCCGGCCGGGTCGAACATGACGCCCGTTTCGTGCCGTTTGTCGTCGGACGCACCGTGTTTGACGGCGAAACGGGCCCGCTCGTCCGAGGACATATTGCGCCGGACACCGTCGGTGTAGCCGACCGAGGACCACGTCATGATCCGCAGCACCGCCTGCGTCGACTCCTTCGACAGCAGCGTCCCCGAGGCCAGCCGGTACAGCAGATCGTTGTTCTCGCGCGCCGTGGTGACGCCCAGATAGAAGCGGCTCTCCCCGGGCAGCGGCTCCACGCGGGTCTGCTTGAACCCCAGACGATCCAGCGTCTCGTTGACCTGGTCACCCGACACGAACCGCGACAGCAATCGCACCGCGGTGTTGTCCGACACCTGCAACATGGTGGTCAGCAGATTCGCGACGGTCAGCTGATCCCCGAACGCGGCCTGGTTCAGATACAGCCCGCTGCCCTCGGCGACGATATCGGCGTCCAGCGTGGTGGTGTCCGACAGCTTCACCCGACCCGCGTCGACCTCGCTCATGAGGGCCGCCATCACCGCCAGCTTCTGCACGCTGGCGCCCTCGATCACGAAGTCGGCGTCCTCCTCCACGATTGGCACCGGCGCCCCCGACCCCAGATCGGTCACCAGGCTATGCCAGCGCCCACCGGCCACTCTGGTGATCGCCCGGTACTGCACGTCGAACGCGGGCCCCGCCACCGGCACCCCGGCCCGGCCGACCGCCGCCGGGAGCAACGCACCCGCCGTAAGAGCCCCCGCCCCCAATAGCATTCGCCTACTGAATCCGCGCACCGCCGAAACTTATCCGCGCAGATCACATTTCGGCAACTGAGCTTCCGTCCCCGCCTGGCCCGCCCCAGCCGAATCAGCTGGTAGCCCGCCCGCTGGCCAACCTCGAGAATTGCCTGTGATTCCCAGATTCCCAGCAGTATCCTGATCCTGCCGTCTCCGGGCGAGCGGCCATCGTGCGTGATCGACCAGGGGAGGCGCGCATGTCCGAACGGGCAGGCGTAGCGATCGCAGTAGCCGTCATCGGGGCCGCCGCCACCATCGCCGCGGCGTTCATCGCGGTGGGAGCCTTCGGCAACATCCACTTCGGCACCGGTTCCGACAAGCCTGCGGAAACCACCATCGTCGTAACCGGCAACGGCAATGAAGTGGGATCCGGAAAAGACGTGGGCAAACAGGATTCGAAGGGTCCCTCCGCTGACCAGATCGCCAGCTTCATCCGCAGCTACTACGCCCAACTCCCGTCAGGCACCGAATCCGCCTGGGCCCAGCTCTCCTCGTCCTACCAATCCCAGAGCGGCGGCTACTCCGGCTACACCAAATTCTGGTCCACCGTCACCACGGTCCAAGTCGGCTCCATCACCAACACCGACTACCGAACCAGCACCGCCACCCTCACCTACACCTACACGACCGGCAAAACCCAGACCGAGAAACGGTGGCTGAGAGTCGAGTACGTGAACTCGCAACTCCGAATCACCGGCTCCGGAATCTGATCACCCGTCGCGCAACAGTCGGCGTGTGTATCCGGCTTCAACGAGCCTCTGGTACGCCGCCATAACCTGGCTCGGCACCTCCTGCTCGATCGCCCACCCTTTCGCCGGATAGGCCCACACCCGCTGGGTATCCCCGACAAGCATGTTCATCACCCGATCCACGTCGCCGATGCTCGTCACATAGTCGTCCAACGCGAGCGGAAGCGACGCACACGTGACATCGACTCCAGGCCAGCGCTTTCGGCAGATGGCGTGGCTCCGCCGCTGCTGATACGGCCGCGAGATCAGCATGACCGAGCGGATCGATTCGAGTAGCCCGTGCTCTTCCAGCAGGACGCGGGTGAAATCGACGTTGTCCCCAGTATTCGTAGCCATCGGCTCGACCAGAATCGCCTCGGTCGGCACCCCGAGCGCTATAGCGTGCTCTCGAAAGTGAACAGCTTCGCCACGGGGGAACCGTTCCGTGGTCGTCGGAGCGTTCGCCCCGGTGAACACGGCCAGCGGGAACATACCGGCGTGATAGAGCTCGACAGCGTAAGTGGCAACGCCCATGTCATGCCCACCGAGCCCGATCCCCACGTCAACCGGCCGCACCTCGTGCCCCATCTGATTGAACTCCCAGAGAATCTCGACATCCGACCGATGTTCCTCGGGCAGCCGCACAAGCATGCCCACCTCCTCTACCTGGCCGATCGCCTCGATCGATCGCAATCCTCCCAGCAGGAACGGCATCGCCGAGGCGCGCCTTGGCAGAACATGACCTCATCGACGAGCATCGTGCGGCCGATCACCGACGCCGATGTCCCCACCGCGGTGGACACCCTGGCCCGCGCGTTCGCCGACTACCCGTACATCCGATAACCCGGTGAGCTGGCGAATGAGTCGTAAGCATCCTGGCTGAACAGCACGAAACGCACCTCCCGCACCGCGGTGTCGGCCGCTCGCACCGCCTCGATCGCGATCCGGGCACCGTCATCCATCGGCCACCCGAAAATGCCGGTCGAGATAGCCGGGAACGCCACCGTCCGCGCACCCAGCTCATCGGCCACCCGCAGCGATTCGCGATAGCACGACGCCAGCAGCCTCGACCGGTCTTCCTGCGCCGACCACACCGGCCCCACCGTGTGAATCACCCACCGCGCCGGCAGATTCCCACCGGTCGTCGCGACAGCCGCCCCGGTCGCCAACCCCTTCCCGTAATGCGACGCCCGCAATTCCCGACACGCAGCCAAAATCGCCGGACCCCCCGTTCGATGAATGGCCCCATCGACACCCCCACCCCCGAGCAACGAAGAATTAGCGGCATTCACCACGGCATCAACCTCCTGCTCGGTGATATCCCCCTGAACCAGCGCAAGTTCGACCATGGCCCCATTGTCCCCACCCCCACCGAGGCGGCAAGGGCCGAGCAACGTGGGCCGTGATTCAGAAGTACTGGACCAAGCAGAATTCGTGGCCCTCAGGGTCTGCCATCACAACGACCACTCCTCCGGCATGATCGTGCCGCTCGCCCGTATACCTGCCCCAGAGCGCGATCACCTGCGTCATCCCGTGCTTCGGACGTCAGATTTACTGAACCAAGCAGAATTCGGGTGCGGAAACGGAAAACCGGTGCTGGCCACCTGCGTGGCCCGCACCGGCTATCCGTTGTGCCAGAACTTACTTCAGCTTGTCACTGGACAGCCCGAGGACGCGGCGGGCGACGATGAGCTGCTGGATCTGCTGGGTGCCTTCGAAGATGTCGAGGATCTTCGAGTCGCGGCCCCACTTCTCCAGCAGGGTGCGCTGGGAGTAACCGGTGGCGCCGGCCAGCTCGACTGCCTTGAGGGTGACGTCGGTGCCCATGCGGCCGGCCTTGGCCTTGGACATCGAAGCCTCGAGGGAGTTGGGCTTCTTGTTGTCGGCCATCCAGGCGGCGCGGAGGGAGAGGAGGTAGGCCGCTTCCCAATCCGCTTCCAGGCGGAGGAATTCCGCGGCGGCGGCGTGCTGGTTGTTGGCGGGGGTGTCGTAGGAGATCTCGACGCCCGCGTCGGTCAGCACCGTGCGGAGTTCCTCGAGGGCGGCGCGGCCGACGCCGACCGCCATGGCGGCCACGAGGGGGCGGGTGTTGTCGAACGTCTGCATGACGCCCGCGAAACCCTTCTCCACGTTGACTTCCGGGGAACCGAGGATGTTGTCCTTCGGGATGCGGCAGTCCTCGAAGCGGATCTCGGCGGTGTCGGACGCCTTGATGCCGAGCTTGTGCTCGAGGCGGGACACGGTGAGGCCCTTGGCATCGCGGGGAACCACGAAGGACTTGATGGCGGCGCGGCCCAGGGACCGGTCCACCGACGCCCACACCACGATGTGGGTGGCGCGCGAGCCCGCGGTCACGAAGATCTTGGTGCCGTTGAGGACCCACTCGTCACCGTCGAGGGTGGCGGTGGCGGTGACCGCCGCGGAGTCGGAGCCGAAGGACGGCTCGGTGATGGCCATGGCGGCCCACACCTTGCCGAAACGCGACAGCTGCTCGTCGGTGGCGACCGCGGCGATGGCGGCGTTGCCCAGACCCTGGTAGGGGATCGACAGCATCAGGCCGACGTCGCCCCACGAGGTCTCGAGCGCGTTCATCAACGCGGACATATTGCCGCCGTTGGTGTTTCCGAGCAGCTCGGTGGCGTGCTTGTCGCCCTCGCCGGCCTTACGGCCGCCGGTGGCGCCGGAGACGTCGGCGGAACCCGAGTCGGACAAGCCCTCGACCATGGCGGCCATGGTGTCCAGCTCGACCGGGTATTCGTGCTCGGCCAGGTCGTACTTGCGCGACGCGGGACGGAAGATCTCCTGCGCGACCTGGTGGGCCTGGTTGGCGCTGGCCCGCAGCTTCTTGGGGAGTTCGAGATTGATCATGAGTGGTCTCTCCGTTGAGAAGTCGGGTCAGAGGAGGACGACGCCCTCGGCGACGCCCACACCGCGCAGATCGCGGTACCAGCGCTCGACCGGGTGTTCCTTGGTGAAGCCGTGGCCGCCGAGCAGCTGCACGCCGTCGAGGCCGATCTGCATGCCCTTGTCGGTGGCCAGCTTCTTGGACAGCGCGGCCTCGCGGGCGAAGGACAGACCCTGCTCGGCGCGAGACGCACCCCGCAGCGTCACGAGACGAAGACCGTCCAGCTCGATCGCCATGTTCGCGACCATGAACGCGACCGCCTGCCGGTGGGCGATCGGCTCACCGAACGCCTCCCGCTCCTTCACGTACGGAATCACGTAGTCCAGCACGGCCTGACCGGTACCGATGGCCAGCGAGGCCCAGCCCAGACGGGCCAGCCGCACCGCGTCGGCGTACTCCTCGGCGCGCACCGCGCCCTCGGAGTCGCCCAGCAGGGCGGTGGCCGGAACCGCGACATTGTTCAGGATCAGGCGACCCAGGCCCGCGGCCCGCATACCCATGCTCGGGTCCGCCTCGATGACCAGGCCCTCGGTGTCGGACTCGACGATGAAGAAGGTCGGGCGGCCGTCCAGCTCGGCGGCGACGATGAACAGCTCGGCGTCACCGGCGGCCGGGACCAGGGTCTTCACACCGTTGAGGCGGAAGCCGCTGGGGGAGCGGGTGGCCTTGGTCTTCAGCGCGAACGGGTCGAACAGCGCCTGCGGCTCGGCGATGACTACCGAGGACTGCGGCACGTTCTCGCCCGCGTAGGCGCCCAGGTAGCTCTTCTGCTGCGCGTCGGTGCCCCACTGCGACAGCGCGACCGCGACACCGCTCGGCGCCAGGATCGGCAGCGCCAGGCCCATGTCGCCGTACGCCAGCGCCTCGGCGACCATCGAGTTGGTGACCGCGCCGCGCTCGGAGGCCGCGCCCTCGAGCTCCTCGGGCACGTTGATCAGCGTGACGCCCAGTTCGGCGGCCCGCTCCAGCAGGTCGCGCGGCGTCTTGGCCGAGTTGTCGGCCTCGTACGCGGCCGGGCGCAGGATCTCGCCGGCGAAGTCGCGCACCGTCTCGACGATCATCTGCTGCTCGTCGGTCGGGGTCAGGTCGAAGTAGTCCTTCTTACGAGACTCGTTGGCGGGCAGACGCTTCGGAGCGCCACCGCCGGCGACCTTCTCGAACGCGCGGGTCGCGGCACCGAGGGTGCGGAATCCGGTCTTGGTGCCCTCATAGGTGAGACGCTCGATCGGCTTGCGCAGGTGGTATTTCTCGGCCAGGTCGGACCCCGTGATGGTCGTCATGACCCGCATCGCCGCGCCCATCCAGTCACGTTTGACCGGGTTGAGGCCAACGGCGGAGGTATCCCGCTTCGTTGCGGTGTCTCGAGTGCTCATAATCACCAAGTTTCTATCGAGGAGGTGGGTGATCCCGCCCAGCAATCTTACTCCTGAGTAAGACGATCTTACTTCAGAGTAAGAACTGCCGTCGAGTGTTGTCGAATCGCGAGGTCGGAGCGGTGGCTCGAACGTGCCGATGACGTAACCCGAATCTAGTGAAACAAATACACTTCAAACGACGGCGAGCTGGGCTAAGGTGTCGGCGCATAACCCGATCCTGATGGAGGCTCGTACATAATGAAGATCGCGCTCGGAACGGTCGGCTTCGTCGCCGCCGGTCTCTTCCTCACCGCCCCCGCCGCGAATGCCGAAGTGCCGCTGCAGAACATCGACATCGGCATCACCGGCTCCAGCCTCGGCTCGAGCAGCGGCCCCGGCTGTGGCAGCGGCGTGCTGAACACCGAGATCGGCCTGGGCTCGGTCGGTGTGGGCTCCTCCGCTCTCGGCGGCCCCTACATCGACGCCGGCTCGGTCTGCATCCCGCTGGGCTGAAACCCGTAGCAACGCAGCACGATAAGGCGTAGCCGCACCCGAAGTTCAGGTGCAGCCACGCGCCCGGTGGCGGGACCGCAGCCCGCGCCGGGTACCCCTCGAAGAACTTCGAATCAGGCCTGCAGTGCCGCCAGAACCTGGTCCTGCAGATGCGAATTGGTCGCCACCGCGCTGCCGCCGTGCGGCCCCGGATTGCCGTCGAGCGACGTGAAGGTGCCGCCCGCCTCGCGAATCAGAATGTCGAGCGCGGCCATGTCCCACAGCGACAGCTCCGGCTCGGTGACGATGTCCACCGCACCCTCGGCCAGCAGTGCGTAGCCGTAGAAGTCGCCGTACCCGCGCACCCGCCACACCTCGTCGGTGAGCGCGATGAGCTTGGCGCGGCGGCCGATGGCCCGCCAGCCGGACAGGCTCGAGATCGCCAGGCTGGCCGCCCCCAGCTCCGCGATCGCGGACACCGAAATCGCCTTGGGCTCACCCTTTTCGAAGGTGCTCCACGCGCCGTGGCCCGCCGCCGCCCACCAGCGCCGCGACAGGCCGGGCGCGCTCACCACGCCTACCACCGGCACGCCGTCCTCGAGCAGTGAGATGAGCGAGGCCCACACCGGCACGCCGCGCACGAAGTTCTTGGTCCCGTCGATCGGATCGATCACCCACTGCCGCCCGGTGAACTCGGCGTCCCCTCCGAATTCCTCGCCGAGCACCAGATCGTCCGGGCGCTCGGCCGCGAGCACCTCCCGCACCATCCGCTCGACCGCCAGATCCGCGTCCGACACCGGCGTCAGATCCGGTTTCGAATCGATCTTCAAGTCGAGCGCCCCGAACCGCTCACGGGTGATCACATCGGCCGCGTCGGCCAGCCTCAGCGCAAGTTCCAGGTCAGCGGAGTATCCGGTCACCCCGAGCACGTTAGTCCTCCCCCGTTAACACCGGGTGTCCCACATCCCCAACGACCGGTGGCACACCGGTGCCGGGAGCGGCCGCGAATTCGCCGGTCGGTGTGCCACCCGGTCGGTCAGGCGCTGACCGCGTCCTGCCGGGCGGTGCTGAGTGCGGTTGCCCACCAGTGCAACTGGGTCAGCAGCCGGTCGGCGGCTTCCTCGTACTCGGCGGGCTCGATCAGTGCGCCCGACTGGTCGAACAGCAGGTAGTAGCGGGAGAACGAGAGGTAGTGCCGCACCGTGTGGGCGTTCAACTCGTTGAACACCGCGCGCAGACCCTCGATCGCCAGCAGCCCGCCGGACCCGCCGCTGTAGCCGACGAATCCGACCGTCTTGCGATCCCATTCGGTGACATGCCAGTCGATAGCCGTCTTGAGCGACGACGGGAAACTGCGGTTGATGTCGGGCGTGACGACCACGAACGCGTCCGCCGCCGCCAGCCGCGCGGCCAGCTCGTCGCCCTTGCCGGGGCGGGCCGGATTCGGCTCCATCGCCAGCGGGATCGCGGGCAGTTCGTGCGGCAGGTCGTAGGCGGCCAGATCGATCACATCCACCTCGAACGCGCCGTGGACGCGGGCCCGCGCGGCGAACCAGTCGGCCACCACCGGTCCGAAGCGTCCCTCCCGGACGCTGCCGATGATCACCGCGAGGCGCAGGGACGTGCTGGTCATGATGGTCTCCTTGGGGATCCGGTGCGGCCGGTCAGCCGCTCGGGATCAACTCTGCGAGTTCGCAAGACCGGTAGGGAGACCACGCTGAGGGTGGTAGTGGCAGGGACACCCTCGGCGGCCGTCCTGGTTGTTACCGTCGAAAACGTGAGTGAGAACGAGCTGGGACTGTTCCTGCGCCTGCGCCGCGAGGCCGTCACACCCGCCGAGGTGGGTCTGCCGACCGGGCCGCGGCGGCGCACGCCTGGGCTGCGCCGGGCCGAATTGGCCACGCTCGCGGGAGTTTCGGTGGAATACCTGACCCGGCTCGAGCAGGGCAGAGATCGGCATCCGTCCTCGCCGGTGCTGATCGCACTGGCCGACGCGCTGCGTCTGACTCCGGCGCAGCGGGTGCACCTGCTCGGTTTCGCGAAGGCCGGGGACTCGAACTTCAACTGCCGCGGCGGTTCCGGACCCAACCGCCGCATCCGCCCGGCTGTGCAGGCCATGCTGGATCAGCTCGAACCCGCGCCCGCCGCGGTGATGAACCGCCTGACCGAGATCCTCGCCGTGACCGACGGCTACCGCGCCCTGTTCGGGCCGATCGGCATGCTCGACGACGGACTGCCCGGCAACTACGCCCGCTACGTGCTGTCCGATCCGCGCGCCCGGGAGTTCTACCCAGACTGGGAACACAAGGCGGACAAGGTGGTCGCCACCCTCAAACAGGGGCCCGGCCGCGCCGACCCGCACGTGAACGCCCTGTTCGACGAACTCGCCGAAACCCTCGGCCCCGAATTCACCGACCGGCTCGACACCATCCCCGGCCTGCCCGACACCAATGGCGTCGGCCGCCTCGAACACCCCGACGCCGGGTCGCTGCGCCTGGCCTACGAGACCCTGCACTTCTCCGCGGACGACGACCAGACCCTCATCGTCTACCTCCCCGCCGACGACGCCACCGCGACCGCCGTGGACCGCCTCGTCGGCCGTCGCCCCGGCGGCCTGCGCGCTGTCGCGGGGTGAGCAGCGCGGCCACGAGCCGCCGAAGTTTCGGAGTAATGGACCGCCCCGGTAGATTGGAACACCGTGCATCCTGACGTCTCCGCTGATCTGGCCGAACTCGACACCACTCTGAAGACCATCGAGTCGGTGCTCGATATCGACGAGCTGGCTCGCCGCATCGACGAGCTGGAACACCAGGCGGCCGACCCGGAGCTGTGGAACAACCAGGAGCACGCGCAGAGCGTGACCAGCGAGTTGTCGCACGCCCAGGCCGAACTGCGTCGGGTGCGCGATCTGCGGCAGCGGCTCGAGGACCTGCCGGTGCTCTACGAGCTGGCCGAGGCCGAGGAGGGCGCGGACCAGGTCGCGGCGCTGGCCGACGCCGACGCCGAGCGGGCCGGCCTGCACGTCGACGTCGAGGCGATGGAAGTCCGGACGCTGCTCTCGGGCGAGTACGACAAGCGTGAGGCGCTGGTCAACATTCGTTCCGGCGCGGGTGGCGTGGACGCCGCGGACTGGGCGCAGATGCTGATGCGCATGTACGTGCGCTGGGCCGAGGGACACAAGTACCCGGTCGAGATCTACGACACCTCCTACGCGGAGGAAGCGGGCATCAAGTCGGCGACCTTCGCGGTGAAGGTGCCCTACGCGTACGGCACGCTGTCGGTCGAAATGGGCACGCACCGACTGGTCCGTATCAGCCCGTTCGACAACCAGGGCCGCCGCCAGACCTCCTTCGCCGAGGTCGAGGTGCTGCCCGTCGTCGAGACCACCGACCACATCGAGATCCCCGAGGGCGAGATCCGCGTCGACGTGTACCGCTCCTCGGGCCCGGGCGGCCAGTCGGTCAACACCACCGACTCCGCGGTCCGCCTGACCCACATCCCGACCGGCATCGTGGTCACCTGCCAGAACGAGAAGTCGCAGCTGCAGAACAAGATCTCGGCGATGCGCGTGCTGCAGGCCAAGCTGCTCGAGCGCAAGCGGCAGGAAGAACGCGCTCAGATGGACGCGCTCAAGACCAACGAGGGCGCCTCCTGGGGCAACCAGATGCGCTCCTACGTGCTGCACCCGTATCAGATGGTCAAGGATCTGCGCACCAACTACGAGGTCAACAACCCCTCCGCCGTACTCGACGGCGACATCGATGCTTTCATCGAAGCCGGAATTCGTTGGCGCATGCGAGAGCAGTCGGCGAATTAGGCCGATCCTGCTGCTTCCTTCGGTGTTCGCGGCCCGCCCCGGTCTGGACTGACGGAGCGGGGGAGCGAAGCGGAGGAGCGGAGGAGGGAAGACCGGGGTTACGAGGGCCGCGAACCGCCGGAGCGGAGCGGAGGCAAATTGGACACAGAATTCGGGAATTGGCTGCGGTCCAGCGGTTTGGAGATCGTGCTGCTCATCGTGGGCACCATGCTCTTCAGCCGCGGCGCGAACTACGTGCGGGACCGGATCACCCGGCGCATCGACGCCGGATTCCGCAGCAGTGACTCACTGGTGCGCTCGGAGGCGTCCAAGCATCGGCACGCGCTGGCCCAGGTGATCACCTGGGTGGTGCTGTCCATCGTCTACTTCCTGGTCTCGCTGGAAGTGTTGCGGCGCTTGGGCTTCGAGCTGGGCGGACTGGTCGCCCCGGCCGCCGTGCTGGGTGCCGCGCTGGGTTTCGGCGCGCAGCGCATCGTGCAGGATCTGCTCGCGGGATTCTTCCTCATCACCGAAAGGCAGTACGGCTTCGGCGATGTCGTGCGGATCGCGGTCAGCGGGAACTCCGCGGAGGCCGAGGGTACGGTGGAGGACGTCACGCTGCGCATCACCACCTTGCGCAGCGCGGACGGCGAAGTGGTCATCGTTCCCAACGGTCAGATCGTGAAAGTGACCAACCTGTCCAAGGATTGGGCGCGCGCCGCCATCGATGTGCCGGTGCCCGCCACATCCGACATCAACAAGGTCAACGAAGTCCTGCGCGATGTCGGGGCCAAGGCGTTCTCCGATCGCAAGCTCAAGGCCCTGCTGCTGGACCAGCCCAGTGTGATGGGTGTCGAAGATCTCACCGTCAATCAGATGAACATCAAGATGGTGGCCCGGACGCTCCCGGGCAAACAGTTCGAAGTCGGGCGTGAGCTCCGTGTGCGGGTGGCCGCGGCACTGCGCCGGGAGGGTATGAGTGTCGGTGCCGATCAAGCGAATCCGTAAGTCCACCGCGATCCTGATGGCCGTGTGGGTCGCCACCTTCGTGCTCTACGTGGTCGTCAAGCCCGCCGGACACGAGCCCAAGAGCGCTCCGCCGATGGTGAACACCGTGCTCAGCAACTATCTGCCAAACACATCGGAGCACACCCAGCGCTGACCCCGCGTCCGCGCGGTGTAGTCGGCCGCGCGGTCGTGCTGGCTACACTGGCTCCCCGTGATAACCCTGCGCAACGTCACCAAGTCGTATCAGACCTCGACGCGGCCGGCGCTGGACAATGTCTCCGTCGATATCGGAAAAGGCGAGTTCGTCTTCGTTATCGGGCCCTCGGGCTCCGGAAAGTCCACGTTCATGCGGCTGCTGTTGAAGGACGAGAAACCGACCACCGGTGAGGTGTGGGTCGCCGACTTCCGGGTCGACCGGCTGCCGGGGCGCAAGGTTCCCAAGCTGCGCCAGCGCATCGGGTGCGTCTTCCAGGACTTCCGGCTGCTGCAGCAGAAGACGGTGGAACAGAATGTCGCCTTCGCGCTGGAGGTGATCGGCAAATCGCGAGCATTCATCAATCGGTCGGTGCCCGAGGCGCTCGACATGGTGGGACTCGCGGGCAAGGCCGACCGGCTGCCCGGTGAACTCTCCGGTGGTGAGCAGCAGCGCGTCGCGCTCGCCCGCGCCTTCGTGAACCGGCCGCTGGTGCTGCTGGCGGACGAACCGACCGGCAACCTCGACCCGGAGACCAGTCAGGACATCATGATGCTGCTCGAACGCATCAACCGCACCGGAACCACGGTGGTCATGGCCACCCACGACAACACCATCGTCGACGCCATGCGCCGGCGCGTGGTCGAACTCGATCGCGGACGCATCGTGCGCGACGACGAGATGGGCGTCTACGGGGTGGGCCGATAATGCGCGCGGGATTCCTGTTCGGCGAGGTCTTCACCGGCCTGCGCCGCAACGTCACCATGACCATCGCCATGATCCTCACCACCGCGGTGTCGCTGACCATGCTCGGCGGCGGTCTGCTCGCGGTCCGGATGGCGGACAAGATCCAGGACTACTACGTCCAGCGCGTGGAGATCCGGCTGTACCTCGACGACCAGGTGTCGAAGACGGATCCGGACTGCACCGGGCAGCCGTGCGCCTCCCTCATGGCGGATCTGAAGAAGCACGACTATGTGGCGAACGTGCAGTTCATCAATAGCACGGACGCGGTGAAGGAGGTCAAGGAGACCACCTTCAAGGATCAGCCGGGACTCGCCGACGAGGTGAGCAAGGACGGACTGCCCGCCTCGTTCCGGGTGAAGCTCGACGACGTCACCAAGTACCGGTCCATCTACGACGACTTCTCCAAGCGGCCCGGCGTCATGACCGTGCTCAATGACATGGACATCGTGGACCGGCTGGTCAGCTTCTTCGTCGGATTGCGCAATGCCGCCTTCGGGTTGGCGGCGCTGCAGGCCCTGGCCGCTTTGATGCTGATCGCCAATATGGTGCAGGTCGCGGCGCTGGCCCGGCGGACCGAGGTCGGGATCATGCGACTGGTCGGCGCCACGCGCTGGTACACGCAGCTGCCGTTCCTGCTGGAAGCCGTGCTGGCCGCGTTGGTGGGATCGGTGCTGGCCGTGGGCGGTCTGTTCGTGGCGCAGCCGCTGGTGATCAACCGGGCGCTGGGGTCGCTGTTCAACGATCAGGTGCTGCCGCGGATCACCGGCGACGACATCGCGGCCGTGGCCATGGTCGTCACACCGATCGGTATCGGATTCGCCGCTCTCACCGCGTATGTCGCCTTGCGGTACTACGTGCGCGAGTGACGGGGTGCGAAGTTCTCGAGCGGGCACCGGTCGTCGGATGGTGTCCGTAGGATTGCCGTCGTGAGTGCGCCGGAGGTCGAGACCATTGACGGGAACCTGGGTGATGCCGGAAGCGATCCGGCACACCAGGTTTTGCGGAAGACGTTCGGGTACGACAATTTTCGCGGGCCGCAGCGGGAGATCGTCGAACAGGTGATCTCCGGCGGCGACGCCCTGGTGCTCATGCCCACCGGTGGCGGCAAGTCGCTGTGCTATCAGATCCCGGCGCTGGTGCGGCCGGGCGTCGGCGTGGTCATCTCGCCGCTCATCGCCCTCATGCAGGACCAGGTCGACGCGCTCACCGCGGTGGGCGTGCGGGCCGGGTTCCTGAACTCCACACAGTTCCCCGACGAACGGCGCACGGTCGAGGCGCAATTCGTGGCGGGGGAGCTGGACGTGCTCTACCTCGCACCCGAGCGGCTGCGGTTGGAGTCCACCGCCCAGCTGCTGGAGCGGGGCAAGATCTCGGTCTTCGCCATCGACGAGGCGCACTGTGTGTCGCAGTGGGGCCACGATTTCCGGCCCGACTATCTGGGCCTGTCCATGCTGCACGAACGCTGGCCGGACGTGCCGCGCATCGCGCTCACCGCCACCGCCACCGAGGCCACCCGCAAGGAGATCGCCGAACGGCTGGACCTGCTCGAGGGGCGCGGGGCCAAGCACTTCGTGGCCAGCTTCGACCGGCCCAATATCCAGTACCGGATCGAGGGCAAGAACCGGGCCGAACATCAGCTGCTCTCGTTCATCCAGAACGAGCACGCCGGCGACGCGGGCATCGTCTACTGCCTGTCGCGCAATTCGGTGGAGAAGACCGCGGCGTTCCTGACCGCCAACGGTGTCGAAGCGGTGCCGTACCACGCCGGTCTGGACAACCGGACCCGCGCGACCAACCAGTCGCGGTTCCTGCGCGAGGACGGCCTGGTCGTGGTCGCCACCATCGCCTTCGGCATGGGTATCGACAAGCCGGACGTGCGGTTCGTCGCCCACCTGGACCTGCCCAAATCGGTGGAGGGCTACTACCAGGAGACCGGCCGCGCCGGGCGTGACGGGCAGCCGTCCACCGCGTGGATGGTGTACGGCCTCAGTGACGTTGTGCAGCAACGCAAGATGATCGACTCCTCCGACGGCGACGCCATGCACCGCCGTCAGCTGCAACTGCACCTGGAGGCCATGCTCGCGCTGTGCGAGACCGTCCAGTGCCGCCGGGTCCAGCTGCTCGCCTACTTCGGCCAGCCGGGGGAGCGCTGCGGCAACTGCGACACCTGCCTCAACGCGCCCGAGGCGTGGGACGGCACCGTGCCCGCGCAGAAGGTGCTCTCCGCCGTGCTGCGGCTCAAGCGGGAACGCGGGCAGAGCTTCGGCGCGGGGCACATCGTGGACATCCTGATCGGCAAGCGCAATCCCAAGGTGGAGCAGCACGCCCACCACGAGCTGAAGGTCTTCGGCATCGGCACCGAGCTGCGCGATATCGAATGGCGCGGAGTGATCCGCCAGCTGCTGGCGCAGGGGCTGCTCGCCGTGCACGGCGACTACGGGGTCCTGACGCTCACCGAATCCAGCAACCAGGTGTTGTTCGAGAAGCGGCAGGTCATGCTGCGGCGCGAGCCCGAACGCAGCAAGGCGGCCCGAACTTCGAAGCCCGCCAAGGGTTCCCGCCTCGCCACCGGCGACCTCAGCAAGTCCGATACGGACCTGTTCGAGAAGCTGCGGGCGTGGCGTGCGGCCACCGCCAAGGAACAGGGTGTGCCCGCCTACGTCGTCTTCCACGACGCGACCTTGCGCGACATCGCCACCCGCAAACCCGCCACGATGTCCGATCTCGCGAGCATCTCCGGCATCGGTGAGAACAAACGCGCCAAGTACGGCGAGGGCGTGCTCGAGGTGGTGGCAGCCGATGGTGGCGCGAGCGGCTCTGCCGGTGCCGCCCACGATGATTCGCCGAGGATCGCCGCCGATGCCTCGGCAGGGGGCGGCGTGACGGGTGCTGCCGCGGATGGCGGCCGTTCCTCGGGTGTGACGGAAACGGCAAGTTCTGCAACGGCTTCCAAGGCCGCGGCGAGCGGTTCGAGGTTCGCCACGGGCTCCACGCCGGATGCCGGTTCACGGGGCAGCGGCACGCGCCAGGCGGGGGCGGCAACCCGCGGTCCCGCGCAGCGCGCGACCACGCCTGAATCGCGGCGTACGTCCGGCTCCGGTGCGCCGACCGGCGCGGGTAGGGGCTCGAATCCCGCGCCGTCCGCCTTCGCTCCGGTCGACGACATCCCCTGGCCCGACGAGGCCCCGCCGGACTTCGACGACCTGCCGCCGGACTACTGATCGGGCGGGTTCCGATGAGACACGACATGCCGCAGGTCGCGGCCGAGATCCTCGCGCACCTGCGGGCGGCCGGCTTCCCGGTCGAGGGCTCGCAGAACCGGCAGGTGCTCGCCCTGGCCGAGGAGACGGGTGAGTTCGTCGGCGCGTACCGCCGCTGGTCCGGACAGGCCCGCCGCACAGGCACATTCGACGAGATGCGGGCCGAGCTGGCGGACGTGGTCATCTGCGCGTGGCTGACCGCCGAGGAGCTGGGCATCGATCTCGACGCCGCGATCGCGGACAAGCTCGCGGTGATCTTCGATCGCGGTTGGCGTGACGAGGTCCCGGAGAGCTGATCTCGGGCGGGTCCCGTAGCGCTTCGCAGGCCTGTCAACAGGCGATTTGGTTGCTGGGCGGCGGCACGATAAGCTTTCGGAGCTGCCGCGGTCCACGGATCGCAGCGAGCGACCTGGTCCCGTCGTCTAGCGGCCTAGGACGCCGCCCTCTCAAGGCGGTAGCGCGGGTTCAAATCCCGTCGGGACTACTGTGAAAGGCCCTTCAGTGAAAACTGAAGGGCCTTTTCGCATTTCACGACCATTCTCCCGCCCCCGGAAAATCGTTGGCGCACATCGCGATGCGCTGGCTACCTTTGATCTCGGCCACTGCCCTGGGGCGCACCGGAATCTCCGGACCGCGTTCCCCGCATCGGGGGTGGCTACTCCCTGGTGACGCAGATTCCATCTGCCGAGGTTCGACTCCTTGACGTGATGCGCCCTGACCGGTCGTGGGCGGTATCGCGGCTCTGCGAGCTCCCCGTTCCCGGACGGGGGAGGCTCCCGCTGCGTGCCGTGATCGGTCAGGGCGTGTCCGGTCGTGCCTGATGCCAAGCGAGGGAAGGAGATTGGGATGTTCACGAAGACGATGTTCACGAAGACGTATGCGACTGTCATGGATTGGCAGCGCACCCTGTTGTACCGCGACGGTGTCCTGGAGCGGACGCTGGAGCCGGGCCGCCACCGCTACGACGAGAAGCGCTGCAAGCTCGTCACCGTCGATATGCGCCCGCGCATGCTCCAGGTCGTCGGCCAGGAGCTGCTGACCTCGGACGGCTTGTCGCTGCGCGTCAGCTTCGCCGCGGACTGGGCGGTCACCGATCCCGTGGCGTTCACGGTCGCGGCGCAGAGTGCCGAGGTGGTGCTGTACGGCGCGGTCCAGGAGGTCGCGCGCGACCTGGTGGCCGCGCACACCCTCGACGAGCTGGTCGGCGATCGCGTACTGCTCGGTTCCGGGACGGCGACGGTCGCGGCCGCGGTTGAGCGACTCGGTATCCGGGTCGACGCCGTGCGAGCCAAGGACCTCATGCTCCCGGGCGAGCTCCGCAAGGCGGCCCTCGAGACGGTCCTGGCCCGTGAGCGCGGCCGCGCCGAGCTCGAACGAGCCCGCGCCGAGGCGGCCGCGCTGCGTTCACTGGCCAACACGGCCAAGCTGCTCACCGACAACCCGGTCCTGCTGCGCCTGCGCACCCTGCAGGTCGCGGCGTCCCCGGGCGCGAAGGTCGTGCTCGATTCGCGCGAGAACGTCTGAGATTTCCGGCCGGAACGGTGTGTTCCGGCCGGGAACCGCCTCAGGCCAACGCGGAGGTGTGGTTCTGTTCCCACACCTGGATGTGTGGCCCGAACTCGGTGAGGAAGGCTCGTACATGCGGGGTCGAGCCGTGATCGTCGAGGGCCTGGCGCGAATCCCAGTGCTCGAAGCACAGGAACAGCGATGGGTCGTCGTTGTCGCGGTAGAACTCATAGGTGCGGCAGCCGGGCTCGGCCAGGGTGGGTGCGGTGAGCGTCAGCATGGCCTGCGCGACCTGGTCGGCGGCGGCGGGATCGACTTTGATGCGGATGAAAGCCGTATGCACGGAGGTCCTTTCGAGGAGAGTCGCTGTGAGCTGACTCACGCCAGCACCGGTTTCATGAGTAACACCGGGCCGCTCGGTCCGGACCGGGCGCGTCCCGGCCACCGGAACCCGGCCGGACCATCCGTAAGCTGGTTGGGAATTCCGACCGGCGACGGGACGATAGAGGAGACATGAAGGAAAAGGGGCGCAAGGTCATCGCCAGCAACAAGAAGGCGAGGCACAACTACGCGATCCTCGAGACGTTCGAGGCCGGCGTGGCGCTGGTCGGCACCGAGGTGAAGAGCCTGCGCGAGGGCAAGGCCTCGCTGGTCGACGCCTACGCCTCGATCGACGACGGCGAGGTGTGGCTGCGCGGCCTGCACGTGCCCGAATACGGTCACGGCACCTGGACCAATCACGCTCCGCGTCGCACCCGGAAGCTGCTGCTGCATCGTCGCGAGATCGACAAGCTGCTCGGCAAGACCAAGGAGTCCAGCCTCACCCTGGTCCCGCTGTCCATGTACTTCTCCGACGGCAAGGTCAAGGTCGAACTGGCTCTCGCCAAGGGTAAGCAGGACTACGACAAGCGCCAGGACCTGGCCCGACGCGACGCCGAACGCGAAGTCACCCGCGAACTCGGCCGCCGCATCAAGGGCATGCGCGGCTGAGCAGCTCGCCCGCGCGTTAATGGAATGAACCAAGGTTTGTGCGGTGTTAGGATAGGTAGCCCGGTGAGAGCCGGGAAGTTCATCTGAATCGGTGAACACAGACGGGGCTGAACGGTTTCGACTGCGTGCGTTGATTCAGGGGAAGCGTGTCGGTGCAGGCAGGAGACCACCGTATAAGCGTCGCTGTAACCCTATAAGCGCCGATTCTCATCAGCGCGACTACGCTCTCGCTGCCTAAGCAACGAAGCGTGTCTGTCAGCCCGGGTTCGCCCTCGACCCGGTCCCTGGCATCAGCTAGAGGGCTTTACTGTCCGGCGCGGTCGCGGCGCCGGATGGGACATCCAACAGCGACTGGGATCGTCATCTCGGCTTGTTCGCGTGACCGGGAGATCCAAGTAGAGGCATAGCGAACTGCACACGGAGAAGCCCTGAAGATGCGGCGGAGGACCCGGGTTCGATTCCCGGCAGCTCCACCTCGAGGCTCCCGACCTGATCACAGGTCGGGAGCCTTTTTCGTGCCCTCGCTATCCGCGGCCGAACACCTCATACGTGCCCAGCTCATGGGTGACCTCCTGACGCCACGCCACGATGCGCCACCCTTCCGGGCCGCGCCTCACCGTGGCGTGATTGTGTCAGGTTGTTGTCAGGTCTCCATCGGCATCACGGCAGGGCAGGTGTACCGAACACCTGTTGAGCCAGACGGTCCAGGTCGCGGATCGGGTCGGTGCGTATCGGCATGGTGGCCACCTCCGGCTCACACACTCTGGTTGGGCAAGGGATCAACTTCGCCGGGATCGGGCGCATCCTCGAGCTCGAATGCCCTGCTGTGGCAAGCCAACGAGACCTTGACTGCCGAAAGGGACCGCCGGCGCGGCGACCACATCGGCCGACCGTCGCGACACGGATGCCGGTGCGGCGCATGCCCTGCTCGTCGGATCGCCATTGCGGGGGTGGTGATGCGGGTATGCGACTTGTGGATTGTCACCAGCTCGACTTGCGGTGACCAGCACTCATCGCACCCGCCAAGCCCCAGTCGCACGGCGGACGTGGTTACCCGCCTTCGCTGCGCGGAGGGTTGTCGCGCCCGCGGCCGGCGAGGGTGGAAGCTGATCGTGGCGCGACGGTGAGGGGTGATCTTTCCCGAGGCCGGCGGGGATCGGCGACTCAGCGTTGTCCGAGCCTGTGCAGGCCCAGCGGTTCGGCCACCAGATGCGTGGTCCGGCGAGAGCGAACACGGCGGGGATGACGACTGTGCGCACGACGAATGTATCCAGGAGGATGCCTACTCCCACCACGATGCCCAGTTGGGTCAACGTGATCAGTGGCAGCACGCCCAGGACGGCGAATACCGCTGCGAGCACTATGCCCGCACTGGTGATGACAGCTCCGGTGGACGCTACAGCGCGCACCATTCCCTGGATCACTCCGTGGTGGGGCGTTTCCTCGCGGGCGCGAGTGACGAGGAAGATCGTATAGTCGACCCCGAGGGCGGTGAGAAACAGGAAAGCGAACAGTGGGACGTTCGTGTCCAGCGCGGGGAATCCGAAGACGTGTGCGCTGATGAGGCTACCGATGCCCAGTGCCGCGACTGCGCTCAGCGCTGTCACTCCTACCAGCACAATCGCAGCCGGGAACGCGCGCAAGAGTGTCAGAAGCACAATCAGCACGACTGCGAGGATGAGCGGGATGATCAGGTACTGATCGTGTCGGGCGGCGTTGCGGGTATCGAGCGCCACGGCGTCGGAACCTCCGACGAGAGCCTCGGAGTTCGGAACGGATGCCGTCGCGCCGCGGATCCGAGTGATGGTGTCGAAGGCTTGTTGTGAGGCGGGTGGTGCGTCGAGCACCACCGACCAGCGCGCCAGGCCGGCACTCGACGTCCCGGCCGGTGTCGCGCGAACGACGCCGGGAGTTCTGTCGAGAACGGTCTGCACCTGCTGCGCGGTTTCGGCGCGCGCCAGTACGATCGCGGGATCGCTTGCACCGGAAGGGAAGTGCTGGGCGAGGGTGTGCAGTCCGCCGACCGATTCCGCACGAACCCGGAACTGATCTGCCTGCGCGAGTCCGACATTCGCGAACGGCAACGTACTCGCGCATCCCACCAGCGCGACCAGCGCGACAGTGGCAACCAGAGCTGGGCGCCGCGTGACGTGGTCGGCGACAGTGTGCCAGGCGCCGGTTTGCGCGGCATCGCGTCCGTCGGTACGGGGGGTGAAGGGCCAGAACACTTTTCTGCCCGACATCGCCAGCGCCGGCGGTAGCGCTGTCAGTACGAAGATCACGGTGTTCAACAGGGCTGCCGCACCGAAGGCTCCCAGGGCGCGAGTGTTCGGCAGTGCTGCGAGCAGCAATGTCAGCAATGCCAGAACGACGGTGAGGTTGCTCGACAAGATCGCGGGACCCGCACGCCGCACCGCGGTTCGTAGTGCGTCGCGGTGGTGCACGCTGCGATGCAGCTCGTCGCGGTACCGAGACACCAGCAACAGTGCGTAGTTGGTTCCCGCGCCGAACACCAACACGCTGGTGATGCCGGCGGTCGAGCCGTCGAAGGTGAGGCCCGTCATATGGGCGAGCATGCTGCCGACCGCTGCCGCGACACGGTCCGCGGCAGCGACCACTGTCAAGGGGATCAGCCACAGCAGGGGTGATCGGTAGGTGCCGATCAGGAGCACCATGACAACGGCGGCTGTGACGCCGAGCAGCAGCGTGTCGGCCCCGGAGAACGAATCGGCGATATCGGCACCGAACGCCGGCCCGCCGGTGACCTGGAACCTCAGGTCCGTTGGTTCCCCGGACTTCGCCGCGGTCCGCAGTTGGCTGATTTTGTCGGTCAGCGCGAACCCGTTGAGATCCGACGGGATCGGCACCCGGCCGAGCACAGCAGACCCGTCAGGCGAGGCGATGACAGGTGTTCCTGCGGCGCCTTCTTGTAGCCGTGCGACCGCGTCCTGTGCCCGGTCTCGGTCGGCAGGCGTCAGTGCGGCTCCATCGACGCGGGTGACGATCAGTACGACGGTGGCCGTGTCGCCGCCGGGGAATTGGGGGAGTAGGCGCTGGACCTGTGCCGATTCGGCGTTGTCCGGCAGCGAGTTCGGTCCAGCACCGCTGGAGTCGTTCGGGCCGGACAATCCCAGGATCGCGACGGCGGATGCGATCACCGCGAGCAGCAGCATCCAGCTCTTGCGACCGGTGACGAACCGGGCGTAACGATCCCAACCATCCACAAAGCCAGCTTACCGAAACCCTCCATTAGCGATGCACTATTGATGCGTAACCTTGGGTTGGTCGGACTTCGGCGCGAGACGCTATTCGGCGTCATTCGGGCTGGTAAGCGTCGGCGCGCCGAAAGGCAACCGCATGTCGGTCATGCCGCATCTTCTTGTCCGATTTTTCATCAATTGGCGCATCGTTTACGCATCGATTGTGGGTAGAATCGATTTGTCACCGCAAGAGGAACGCTCAGATGGGTCGATGCCTGATATAGACCACTCCGCCTCGCCGTTGCGAGGGGACGGACGTGCCCACGAAGCCCCGTCCACTTGCGGTTGGCCAGCACCGCTCACCGTTTGCGCCTGGCGAAAAAGGAGGCACGAGTCGGTCTCGATCCGGACCGAACGCCGTCCAGTCACATCGCGGACGACTGCGCACTCGTGGTCGTTCCGAAGCAAAGGAGATAGCAACCATGACAACCATCAACCGCGCCGCGACTACGGCCGCAATTGTCTCAGCGGCGGCACTGCTGGGGGTTTCGGCCTGCTCGTCGGACAACTCGTCGAGTTCGAATTCCGGCACTTCCAGCGTGACAATGACCTCCACGAGCACAGCGGCCTCCGGAGCGACGGCGAGTCTGGTCGGCTCAGGCTGCAAGGCCTATGCGGAGAAGGTTCCCTCTGGTCAGGGCTCCGTCGAAGGGATGGCGCAAGATCCGGTGGCCACTGCGGCATCGCACAATCCGATATTGACCACTCTCACCGCGGCGGTGTCGGGAAAACTGAATCCGCAGGTCAACCTTGTCGACACCCTCAATGGTGGCCAGTTCACCGTATTCGCGCCGACCGACGATGCATTCGCCAAACTCCCGGCGGCCACGGTGGACAGCCTCGAGACCGACAGCGCCACGCTCACCAAGATCCTCACCTATCACGTGGTGCCTGGGCAGATCGCACCCGACGCTATCGCCGGCGGCCACAAGACCGTCGAAGGCGGCACGGTCGATGTGACTCGCTCCGGCGACACGATCAAGGTCGGCGAGGCAACCGTTGTCTGCGGCGGCGTGAAGACCGCGAACGCTACCGTCTATCTGATCGACAGCGTGCTCATGCCGCCCGCCTGATCCGAGCGCGGGCCGGCCCGTATTCATCTCAGGGTTGGGCGTACCGAGCGTTGCGGTTCACCGTCACCGCAAGAGGCTGCCGGGACCGACGTGGCGGCGGCGCGGCGGGAGCCCGGGTGGCGTTGGCGGCGCGGATCAGGTCGAACGGCGACCTCTGCATCCGCAACGCGGCTCGGCAACACGGGTGGTGCCGGCGATATCGCGGCGTTGACGAACGGTGGTGGGGTCGACGCGGGCGTGGTCGTATGTCGCTGACAGGTGTGGTGCGATCTGCGGTATTGGCCCGATGCTCAGGAAACGTCATTTCCATAAAGGAAACTGCGCCCCGATTCCGCTCCTTCTCCGGAGGTACCGCCATGGCCTCGAACATCGCCCGCTCACCTGGACGCATGTTGTTGTGCGCCTCGATGTTCGCCGCTCTGGCGGCGGTCGCGCCGATGGGCGTGGCCGGTGCCGAGCCGCCGCCGGCGGGCACCAGGGTGGTCGGCTTTCTCGATATCCCCTGCGTGACAACTACTTTGCGTCAGGACAGTGATTGGTATCTGCCGGCCGGGCCGGCCCGCGGCATGGTGGTCCTGGTGCACGGCTTCGGTGCGACCAAGGACCAGTACCGTGAACTGGCTTCCGCGCTGTCCGCCGACGGTGAGTTGGTGCTCGTACCGACGCTGCCGGCCGTGGACGTTCGTGGATGCGCGGTGTCGAGCCTGATCGGCAACAAGGCCTTCCTGGACAACCTCGCCGATGTGATCGCTGGCGCCGGTGACCCCGCGGGGGCACTGCGAACCAGCCTGCGTGCGGCGACCGAGCAGGCCGGCCGGACGGACATCGACGTGCCGGATCGGCTGGTTCTGATGGGTCATTCCGCGGGCGGCGACGCGACGTTCCGGATCGCGACGAGATTGGCCGTCACACCCGGATCGTCGGGTCTGGCCGGGCTGGTGCAATTGGATCCGGTGCGTGGGATCGACCCCTCGGTGACCGACGATGCGCTGGCGGCTCTCGCTCCGACCGGTCTGCCGATCCTGGCGGTGTCGACGCCGCCGTCGTTGTGCAACAACGGAGCGAGCGGCACCCAGTCGATGCGGCAGTATCTGCCGGGCCGGTTCCTGGGTGTACGGGTCAGCGGCGGTAGTCACGCCGACGCACTGGGGACCGGCGATGCGTTGATATCGGGTGCGGCTGGTCTGTTGTGCGGCACGGTCACCGAGAACCATGCCGCTGTCACCCGAGATTTCGCGGTCGCGTGGACTCGCGACGAACTCACCGGGTCGCAGTCCGATGGGTTCTATCCCGGCACAGCGGGATTCGATCAGTCGGTCGCATCCGGCGCGATCAGCGTCACAGAACCGTAGGCGCCGCGGGCCCGGGCGGCCTACCAGGGAGCGGTCGTTCGCCTCGGCCGGTAGGGAGGGTGAACGACCGCTCACTCGTGTGCTTCATGGCAGTTGCTGGGTCGCATGCGGCCCCGCCGCCGTCAGTGTGTTCGCGTTGTGGAGCGTTAGGCCCACCTCGAGGCTCCTGACCTGCTACGTCCTGATCATCGGGACCGAACTGCACGCCGGGGCGTGCGGATACCGTTGCCGCGTTGATGGTTTCGCTGTCCCGGGCGAGGGCGACGAAGTACTCGAGCTGCCGGAACAACATGACCACATTCGATCACGACCGCGGCGGAGTCCTAGGGATTCGGGTCGCCGTAGGCGGCGGCGATGTCCTCGGAGGGGATCCAGCCGGAGTAGGTCGGGGACTGCGGCCACCCGGCCGGGGAGTCCTGCCATTCTTCCCGGCGGCCGTAGGGGAGCAGGTCGATGAGGGGGAAGGTGTGGGCGATCTGTTCCACCCCGCGGCCATTGGTGTGCCAGGTGCGGTAGACGGTATCGCCGTCGCGCAGAAAGACATTCACGCCGAAGCCGCCGCCGGGAGGCGCGTCGACGTCGCTGCCGAAGGTGCTGTTCGCCGTTGAGTACCAAGGCATCTGGTTGCCGACCCGGCGCTTGTAGGCGAGCGCCTCGTCGATCGGGCCCTGGGTGATGATGACGAAGCGGGCGTCGTGGTTGTCGAGGAAGTTGAAGCGGGTGAACTGGGCGGTGAATCCAGTGCAGCCGGGGCACTGCCATTCCTTGCCCTCGAACCACATGTGGTTGTAGACGATCAGCTGGGATTTGCCGTCGAAGATCTCGGCGAGGGTGATCGGGCCGCCCTCGCCTTCGAGGGTGTAGGTCGGGAGTTCGACCATGGGGAGGTGGCGGCGCTGGGCGGCGATGGCGTCCAGCTCACGGGTGGCGGCCTTCTCGCGGATGCGCAGGGCTTCGAGTTCTTTGCGCCAGGTGGCGGCGTCGACGATCGGTGGCAAGGGCTGGGTGCTCACGGAGGTCCTCCTGACCGGCTCACGGATTGCGTGCTGACAGTGCGGACGGGATCAGCGCGCGGAATTCATCGGTGGCGGCCGAAGTCAGTTGGAGCGGTTGGCGTAATCGTGGGGGAGCTTGCCCGGGGGACGGTCGATGACGGTGTCGTCATCGGGGCTGCGGGCCTCCAGAAACGTGATGTGCCCGGTGGCCGCGACCATGGTCTGGGGGTAGACGGGCCCGCGGTTACGGGCGGCGGTGATCTCCGGGATGTTGTCCTCGTAGCGGGCCAGGGTGAATTCGGGGAAGTCGAGCATCCATTGCGGATAGCAGATGGTGGTGTGGACCCGGCGCTCGGCGAGCCAGGCGATGACCACGGTGACCGTACCGGTCGGTTCCACCCAGGCGAGTTTGAACAGGTCGTCACCGAGCTGCACGATCTTCGCCGCCTGCTCGGTGGACCAGCGACCGAACATCGGACCCATCAGGCAGCGGAACGCGACGGTCTGGGGATTACGGACGTACAGCTCGTACTTCCAGCCGTTCTCGTACGTGTAGATCAGGTGCTGCCCCACGATGCCCGTCAGGTCGCCGGCCCAGGCCGGTACGGTGGCGGCTTCTTCGGCGCTCATCGTGAACTCCTCTCGGCCGACCTGTGTAGAGCCCCGGGTGATCTCCGCCAGCCTATCCGCTGATCACACGGTTCCGAGGAAACCGAGAGGTGTTCCCGGTCGCGCGCCCAGTCGGCCGGCCGCGGGCTTCCGGTCGGCGATGTTCCGGCCGGCGCGGTGATCCGGCGGCGGTGAGAACCGCGGCGAGGGTGAGGATTCCGGCGCTGACCAGAGGAGCTGTCGGCTCGACTCGGGGCGGACCTGTCCAATACGGCGACCTCGATCGATCGGCTCGAGTCACAGGGCCTGGTGCGGAAGCGGATTCACCCGACGGACCGCCGGGTCCGCCTGGTCACGCTGACACCCGCGGGGGAGATGCTGCGCGCACAGCTCGACGAGGAGGTTTTCGGCTCGGTCCCCGCTCTCGCCGTGCTGGACGACCGGCAGCGGCGCGAGCTGTACGCGCTTCTGGAACTTGTAGCGTCTCGAGAGAATTCGGCTCGCGCCGAGATTCAGGCGGGCTGTGCCGCCGTGACCGGGCCGGTCGCCGGAGCAGGGCCGGTCGCCGGAGCCGGGCTGATGAAGCCGTCGGCCGCGCCGACCACGGCGCCGACAGCCGCGCCCAGGGCCGCGAACGGCGCGGCGACAAAGGCGTAGCCGAGGGCCGCGCCCACCACGGGAACGACCACCAGCCCGATCGGAGCAAAGGGGAGCCCGGCGATGAGCCCCGCCACGACGCCGATCACCGCACCGGTGCCGGCGATCGGGCTCACGACGGTGGCGCCGACGGCCGCACCGATCGCGGCATCGCCGATCACCGACTTCGCCACGTGCGTGGAACGCGCATGGTCGACGCCCGCTGCCTCGAGGGCCTGTACCAGCACGGATTCCGCGCCCGAGGTGACGGTGTTGATCTGCTGGGTCTGCTCGGGGGTCAGGAAGAAGGGCTGGTCGAGCCGGACCGTGCCAATGTGGATCGCCGAATCGGGGATGTCGGCCGCGGGCTGGACCGGCGCGGGCGCCTCCTCGGCGAGTGCGGGTCCCGTGCCCAGCAGGGCGAGGGACAGTGGGAGGGCTCCGGCGACGGCGAACCACGCTGCGCGCCGAAATCCCGGACGAACAGGACTTTTGGGCTGATCAAGGCCCATGGGAAACCTCATTCCGAAGTTCGATGATATTCCGCATCTGAATTCGAAACCGAAGCCTGTTCGGATATGTCTCGATCGAAGATTTTTGGAACGGAACGGGACCCGCGCCCGTCACCCACGGGTCCCGGCCCCGTCAGCCGCGCCGCATACGCGGGCCGGGACCGCCCCAATTGTGGTGTCCGTGATGGCCGTGGTGGATCAGCACCAGCAGGAACAGCAGGTAGAGGACGGCGAATACGACGAACAGCGCGCCGCCGATCCACAGCGAGAGGATGCCGAGATAGCGGGCTCGGCCGGAAGCGTGCCGGGCGCCCTCGGCATCGCCGTCGCTCCACAGCGGGGACACATTGAGCGCGTGGGTGAATGCGGAGAACGACAGAGGCCAGAAGAACAGCAGCGCGGCGACTGCCCAGCCGATATTGTGCGGCGGACGTGTCGCGGGTTTCCGAATGTTCGCGGTGTCGGTGGCCGGGGTGGGGAGCTCGGTGGTCCGGGGCTCCTCCGGGGTGGCGGCCGAGTCGGGTGTCGTCATGGCAGAATCCTTTTCGAATTGCCTGGTCCACGAGTTTTCGCGGACCCTGTCCGGTCGATTACGACACCGCGGTCTGGTAATCGGCCGTGAACCATCGGTGAGATCGCTGCGTAGGAGATTCGACGATGACGTTTGCTCGCAAGATTGTTGTTTCCGGTGCCGCGTTCGCGATGTGCGGATTGCCGGCGGTCGCGACGGCCGCGGCCGACACCGTCACCATTCCTTTCCAAATCGATGCCGCGCCCTTCGGAAATCCGAACGGCAGTTTCGACGCCTTCCCGGCGCGCTGCGCGGCTGTACTGGGCGGAACGCCCGGGACTGTCGTGATCACCGGCGCCAAGCCCGGTGGTTGGGGCTGCACGATTTCCACGCCGGTCCGCTGGATCAATCTGTCGACCGGTGCGACGGGTGTGGTCGTGCTGTCCGACGGCCTGAACGGAATCCCCTCGGCCGCGACGATCAATTCGGGCCCGGGGCGGGTGGCGGTGATGCTCGCGCCCGGCGGCACCTACACACCGGGTTTCGCGACATTCGACGTGCAATAACACCGCCGCGCGCAACCGGCGGGTACGGTCCTGAATTCTTCGGGGCGCTACTGGAGGTCGTCGGACAGCGCCGCCGCCACTTCGGTGAGCAGCGGCGCGGCGCGCTCGACCAGCTCCTCGGTCATGCGGCCTACCGGGCCGGATACCGAAATGGCGAGCCGGGCGGGGGCTTTCGGGACGGCGACGGCGACACACCGCACGCCCAGCTCCTGCTCGCCCTCGTCCATGGCGTAGCCGGTCCGGGCGGCCTGGTCGAGCTGGCGGGCGAATTCCTCCGGGTCGGTGATGGTGGTGTCGGTGTAGCGGGGCATTCCGGTGCGCCGCAACAACTCCCGGGTCAGGTCCGGCGGGGATCCGGCCAGGATCGCCTTGCCGACGGCGGTGCAGTGGGGGAGGGCGCGGCGTCCCACCTCGGTGAACATGCGCATGGAGTGGCGCGACTGTACCTGTGCCACATAGACGATCTGGTCGCCGTCGAGCATGGCCATGTTCGCGGATTCGCCGAGCTCGTCGACCAGCCGTGCCAGGTGCGGGCGCGCGAGGACGGACAGCATCTGGGAGGAGCTCTCGCCGAGTTTGATCAGCTTGGGGCCGAGCACGTACTTGCGGGACGGCTCCTGGTGCAGGTAGCCCAGATCGACCAGGGTGCGGACCAGGCGGTGGATGGTGGGCAGCGGCAGCCCGGATTCGGTGGCCAGCTGGGACAGGCCCATCATGCCGCCCTCGTCGGCCATCAGTTCCAGCAGCCCGAACGCGCGCTCGATGGATTGCACACCTCCGGAACTGCCCTTCGGCTGCTTCGCTGCGGGCACCCCGGTCCTCCTTAGTTTTTCCGAATGCCGGAATAGTAGCCTGGGGCGCATGCGGCTACGCGCGGAGTTCACGACCGAACCGTTCCACGGCGAAGGGGAGGCCCCGCCGCATGCCCTGGCGGCGCTCGAGCTCGCCGAATCGGCCGGTCTGGAATGCGATTTCGGTCCGCTCGGCACCTCGGTGGCCGGGTCGGACGAGCGGCTGCTGCCGGTGCTGGGCGAGATCATGGTGACCGCCTTCGCGCACGGCGCCACCCGGGTGACCATGCAGGTCGAGCAGGATGACTGAACATTCGCCCGTGGACGCGTCGCACCCGGTCCTGGTGACCCTCGCGCCCCTGCTGGAGAAGACCGGCGGCCGTCTGGTGTCCGCCGGTGAGGCCGCCGCCGACGACGTCCCGCTGGTCTGGGAGGGCGAGACGCTGGCCTGCGTGCGTTTCGGTCAGCCGGAGGCCGACACCCTGGGCGGCCTGGAACGGCTGCTCGACGAGGTGGCCGGTGAATTGGGCGGCCCGCTCGCCGAGCTGCCGCGCGCCGAGAAGCAGCGTGCCGTGCGATTGCTGGAGGAGCGCGGCGCGTTCACCTTCCGCAAGTCCGCGGAGACCGTCGCGGCGGCGCTGGGCGTCACCCGCTTCACCGTCTACAACTACCTCAACCGCGAGCGCGCCTGATCGGTCCCGCGGCTCGGGTCATGGCCGGTCTGCCGGGTCCGGTGTCGATCATCATGGCGTCCGGAATCAGTGCGGGCTGCCTGACGGCCCTGGTGCTGCATCAGCTGTTCCGCTCGCGCCCGACCCCCGCGCCAGCCCCCTCGGTCTGAGTCGAACCAGCGCTCTGACCTGCGGCTCGTGTATATTTTCAACAAACTGTTGACGAGTTGTTGTGGCCCGTGACACTCTTCTCCGAGTGGCGGAATCACCCTTCCGTCATCCGAGAGAGGTAGCGCCGATGGTGACGTTGAGCGAATTCAATTCGACAGCCGGTGAACGACTCCGGACGGATCTGCTGACCTGCTGCGACGTGCCCGAATGGGCCGACGCCGTACTGGCGGACCGGCCCTACGCCGATATCGACGGCGTGCTCGCCCGAGCCGACGAACTGGCCGCCGGACTGTCCGGCGCCGATGTGGACCGCGCCCTGGCCGCCCACCCCCGGATCGGCGAGCGGGTCACCGGCACCGGCACCGGATCGGCGTGGTCGCGCCAGGAACAGGCCGGGGTCGGGCAGGACGTGGCCATCGCCGCTCAGCTGCTGGACGGAAACCGCGCCTACGAGAAGCGATTCGGCCGGGTCTTCCTGATCTGCGCCACCGGCCTGTCGGCCGAGCAGATCCTCACGAATCTGCACGAGCGCCTCGCCAACGACGATGCCGCCGAGGCGGCCGTGGTGGCCGGAGAATTGCGCAAGATCGCCGTCCTGCGCCTGCGAAAGGTCTTCGAACAATGAGCACCATTACGACGCACATCCTGGATTCCGCGCTCGGCAAGCCCGCCGCGGGCGTCCCGGTCCGACTGGAACACCTCGGCCCCGAGACCCGGGTGCTGGCCGAGGGCAAGACCGATGACGATGGCCGCGTCCGCGACCTCGGCCCCGAGGGGCTGGAGGCGGGGCACTACCGGCTCACCTTCGACATCGAGTCCTATTCCGCCGCAACGCGACAGACCTACTTCTATCCCACGGTGTCGATCACGTTCACCGTGGCGGGCGAGCCGGGCGAGCACTACCACGTGCCCCTGCTGATGAGCCCCTTCGCCTATTCCACCTATCGAGGAAGCTGAACCCAAGATGGCAATCAAGCTGGGACAGAACCAGTACGGCAAGGCCGAGAACCGGGTCGTACGCGTCTACCGCGACACCCCGCGCCACCAGATCCGCGACCTGAACGTCTCCTCGGCGCTGCGTGGCGACTTCTCCGACGCCCACATCACCGGCGATCAGGGCGTCGTGCTGCCGACCGACACCCAGAAGAACACCGCCTTCTCCTTCGCCAAGGAGAAGGGCGTGCACTCCATCGAGGAGTTCGGCCTCACCCTCGCCGACCACTTCATCTCCCGCGCCCCCACCGCCACCGGCGCGCGCGTCGAGATCGAGGAATACGCCTGGGACCGCATCGAGGTCGACGGCTCCGGCCACGACCACTCGTTCGTGAAGTCCGGTCAGGGCATCCGCACCACCGTGGTGAACATCGACGGCGTCGGCCCGGATCGGGTGGCGCACGTGGTGTCCGGCGTGCGCGACCTGACCCTGCTCAAGACCACGGGCTCGGAGTTCCACGGCTTCTTCAAGGACAAGTACACCACCCTGCGGCCGACCAACGACCGCATCATGGCGACCTCGCTGGTGGCCAAGTGGCGCTACAACCACACCGACGTCGACTGGGACAAGACCTACGACGCCATCCTCAAGACCATCCTGCGGCAGTTCGCCGTGGTGCACTCCCTCGCGCTGCAGCAGACCCTGTACTCGATGGGCCGTGCCGTGCTCGAGCAGTTCACCGAGGTCGCCGAGATCCGTTTCTCCGCACCGAACAAGCACCACTTCCTGGTGGACCTGAGCCCGTTCAATGTCGAGAACCCGGGCGAGGTCTTCATCGCCGCGGATCGCCCCTACGGCCTCATCGAGGCCACCGTCGAGCGCGACGACGCTCGGGAGTCCGGCAACGCCTGGCTCGCCACCCCCGGCTTTTGCTGACCAGGCAGAGCCTGATCCCCCTCTTCCTGATCTAGGAGGTGCGGCGATGGGTGATGACCAGAGCCGCGTGTCAGTGACCGTCACCCGACCCGAGGATGCGCGACATCCGTTGGGGCAGTTGGCGATCTACGGAACTCAACACATTCTGACCATGTACGGCGGAGTGATCGCGCCGCCGCTGATCGTCGGCGGTGCGGCCGGGCTCTCGGTGTCGGACATGGCGCTGCTGGTGACAGCGGGCCTGTTCGTCTCCGGCCTGGCGACCCTGCTCCAGACCCTGGGCATCGGGCCGATCGGCTCCAGATTGCCCATTGTGCAAGGCATTTCGTTTGCGAGCGTCTCGACGATGGTGACCATCGCGAGTGACGGCGGACTCCGGCCGGTGTTCGGGGCGATCATCGTCGCCGGCTTGATCGGCCTGGTGTTGTCCAGCTTCTTCGCCAAGCTGGTGCGCCTGTTCCCGGCCGTGGTGACCGGGACGATCATCACGGTGATCGGACTCTCGTTGCTGCCCACCGCGTTCCGGTGGGCGATGGGCAACAATCCGAAGGCCGCCGACTACGGATCGGTGGGCAATATCGGCTTCGCCGGGCTCACGCTGCTCATCATCCTGGTGATCAGCCGGGTGTTCCAGGGCGCGATCTCGCGGCTGTCGATCCTGCTGGGCCTGGCGGTCGGCACGGTCATCGCCGTGCTCACCCATCACGCCGACTTCGGCGCGGTGAGCACGGCGAAAATCGTCGCGCTGCCGCCGATCCTGCACTTCGGCGGGCCGACCTTCGGGGTCGGGGCGATCGTGTCCATGACCATCGTGGTGCTGGTGATCATGACCGAGACCACCGCCGACATCCTCGCCATCGGCGAGATCGTCGGCACCGGGGTGGATTCGGCGCGGGTGGCGGCCGGCCTGCGGGCCGACATGCTGTCCACCACGGTCGCGCCGGTGTTCGGCAGCTTCCCGTGCAGCGCCTTCGCGCAGAACGTGGGGCTGGTGGCGCTGACCGGCATCAAGAGCCGATTCGTGGTCGCCGCGGGCGGTTTGGTGCTGGTGCTGCTGGGCCTGTTCCCGGTGGTGGGCGCGGTGGTGGCCGGGATTCCGTATCCGGTGCTGGGAGGTGCGGGCATCGTGCTGTTCGGATCGGTGGCGGCGAGCGGCATCCGCACGCTGGCGCGGGTGGATTTCACCGACAACCTGAACATGGTCATCGTCGCGGTGGCCCTGGGTGTCGGCCTGATTCCCATTGCGGCGCCGACGTTCTGGGACAAGTTCCCGACCTGGCTCGGGGTGATCATGCACTCCGGGATCAGTGCCACCGCCGTGGTAGCGATCATGTTGAACCTGGTGTTCAACGAGATCACGCGCGGAAACAAGGCGGGCGCTTCGGTATTCGCCGCGGTCGAGGATCGGAAGGACGATCTGGGCGAACGCCTGGACGACGACATCCGCGACTGAGTCGAGCGGGATCCGCGCTCGATTCCGCAACTTCGTATATTTCCCGCTCTACCGGCCGGTAGCTCCCGGAACTCTCTTGACGGGCTTGTTCCGGGAGCTCTAGCATTTTCATATCCCGAAAAAACATTTCCGCATTATGGAAAATAGCGGAGAACCTGCGGGAACGACTGGAGGGATTCCTGATGACCCACACGCTGAACTACGCCGTGAACTGCTCGCTGCTGTTCACCGAGCTGCCCGTCCTGGAGCGCCCGGAAGCCGTGCGCCAGGCCGGATTCGACGCCATCGAGTTCTGGTGGCCCTTCGCCGAGGCCGTCCCGTCGGACCGGGACGTGGACGCCTTCGTCGCCGCCGTGCGGAACGCCGGCGTGCAGCTGATCGGCCTGAACTTCTTCGCCGGTGACATGCCCGGCGGCGACCGCGGCCTGGTCTCCTGGCCGGCTCGCGCCGCGGAGCTCGAGGACAACATCGACGTCACCGTGGGCATCGGAGAACGCTTGGGCACCAAGGCTTTCAATGCCCTGTACGGCAACCGCGTCGACGACGCCACCGCCGAGCAGCAGGACGAGCTGGCCGTCGAGAACCTCTCCGCCGCGGCCCTGGCCGCCGCCCGCATCGGGGCCACCGTCCTCGTCGAACCCGCCTCCGGCGCACCGCGTTACCCGCTGCTGACCGCCGCCGACGGCCTCGCCGTCATCGACAAGGCGCAGGCGCACTCCGGGGTGTCGAACATCGGCCTGCTCGCCGACCTCTACCACCTCGCGGTCAACGGCGACGACGTGGACAAGGTGATCGCCGAGCACACCGACCGCATCGCCCACGTGCAGATCGCCGACAACCCCGGCCGCAACGAGCCCGGCACCGGCGAACTCCAGCTCGAACTCCAGCTCACCGACCTCGCCGCGCGCGGCTACCGCGGCTGGGTCGGCCTCGAATACAAGCCTTCCGGCCGTTCCGAGGACGCCTTCGAATGGCTGCCGCGCGAGCGCCGCGCCGCCAAGTAGACCGAAAACTCTTGACAGACAACCACTCTAGGGAACAGATCATGACCAACATCGCTTTCATCGGCCTCGGCATCATGGGCAGCCCGATGGCCGTCCACCTGCAGAACGCGGGCCACTCGGTCAAGGGCTTCGACCGCAACCCGGCCCAGGCGCAGCCGCTGGTCGACGCGGGCGGCCGGGCCGTCACCTCCATCGCCGACGCCGTGCGCGGCGCGGACGTCATCGCCGTGATGGTGCCGGACTCCCCGCACGTGCAGGAGGTCCTGGCCGGGGAGAAGGGCGTTTTCGAGACCGCCGAGCCCGGCGCGCTGATCATCGACTTCTCGTCCATCCGCCCGGACGTCACCCAAGAACTGGCCAAGCAGGCCGCCGACCGCGGCTTCCGGCTGCTCGACGCGCCCGTCTCCGGCGGTGAGCCGGGCGCGGTCAACGCCACCCTGTCCATCATGGTCGGCGGTTCGGCCGAGGACTTCGCCTCCGCTCAGCCGCTTTTCGACAAGGTCGGCAAGACCGTGGTGCACGTGGGCGCCAATGGCGCGGGCCAGACCGTGAAGGCCGCCAATCAGCTCATCGTGGCCACCAATATCCAGGCCGTGGCCGAGGCCGTGGTCTTCCTCGAGGCCTACGGCGTCGAGCTGGGCCCCGCGCTGGACGTGCTGGGCGGCGGCCTGGCCGGTTCGGCCGTGCTGAACCAGAAGCGCGACAAGATGATCAACCGCGAGTTCGCGCCCGGCTTCCGCATCGACCTGCACCACAAGGACATGGGCATCTTCACCACCGCCGCCCGCGAGGCCGGTCTGGTGACCCCGGCCGGGTCGCTGATCGCGCAGCTGGTCGCCTCGGCCCGCGCCAACGGCGACGGCCACCTGGACCACTCCGCCCTGCTGCGCGGCATCGAGCGCCTGAGCGGCACCCTGGACAAGGAGAACTGAGCATGGCGCGCATGCGCACCGTCGACGCGGCGGTCCTGATCCTGGAGAAGGAAGGGGCCACACAGGCTTTCGGCCTGCCCGGCGCCGCGATCAACCCCTTCTACAGCGCCATGAAGGCGCACGGCGGCCTCGAGCACGTGCTGGCCCGCCACGTCGAGGCCGCCTCGCACATGGCCGAGGGCTACACCCGGGCCCGGCCCGGCAATATCGGTGTCTGCGTCGGCACCTCGGGGCCCGCGGGCACCGACATGGTGACCGGCCTGTACGCCGCCTCCGCGGATTCCATTCCGATCCTGTGCATCACGGGCCAGGCGCCTGTGGCCAAGCTGCACAAGGAGGACTTCCAGGCCGTCGACATCGCCTCCATCGCCAAGCCGCTGGCCAAGTGGGCGCATACGGTGCTCGAGCCCGCGCAGGTGCCGGGCGCGTTCCAGAAGGCGTTCTGGCTCATGCGCGAAGGCCGCCCGGGCCCGGTGCTGCTGGACCTGCCGATCGACGTGCAGCTGGCCGAGATCGAGTTCGACATCGAGACCTACGAGCCGCTGCCGGTCGTGCGCCCCGCCGCCACCCCGGCGCAGGGCGCCAAGGTGCTGGCGATGCTCAACGCCGCGCGGCGTCCGCTGATCATCGCGGGCGGCGGCGTCATCAATGCCGACGCCGACGCGCTGCTGGTGAAGTTCGCCGAGCTGACCGGTGTTCCGGTGGTCCCGACCCTGATGGGCTGGGGTTCGATTCCGGACGACCACGAGCTGAACGCGGGCATGGTGGGCCTGCAGACCTCCCACATCTACGGCAACGAATCGCTGCTGGCCGCCGACTTCGTGCTTGGCATCGGCAACCGGTGGGCCAACCGCCACACCGGGGCGCTCGACGTCTACACCAAGGACCGCACCTTCGTGCACGTCGACATCGAGCCGACCCAGATCGGCCGGGTCTTCGCACCCGACTACGGCGTCGTCTCCGATGCCGGCGCCGCGCTGGAGCAGTTCATCGCGGTCGCTGAATCCCTCGACAAGGTGGGCGGTCTGACCGACCACCGCGAGTGGGTCGAGCAGGTGCGCGCCAAGCGCGCGACCGGTCAGCGCAAGACCCACTTCGAGAACGTGCCGTTGAAACCGGCGCGTGTGTACGAGGAGATGAACAAGGCGTTCGGCCCGGAAACCCGCTACGTCACCACGATCGGTCTGTCGCAGATCCAGGCGTCGCAGATGCTGCACGTCTACAAGCCGCGGCACTGGATCAACGCCGGTCAAGCCGGGCCGCTGGGCTGGACCCTGCCCGCCGCGCTGGGCGTGGCCACCGCGGTGCGGGACGAGCCGGTCGTGGCGCTCTCGGGTGACTACGACTTCCAGTTCCTGATCGAGGAATTGGCCGTCGGCGCGCAGTTCAACATCCCGTACATCCATGTGCTGGTGAACAACTCGTACCTGGGCCTGATCCGTCAGGCGCAGCGGGCGTTCGACATGGACTACTACGTCCAGCTGGACTTCGAGAACATCAACTCGCCCGAGGTCAACGGCTACGGCGTGGACCACGTCAAGGTCGCGGAAGGACTGGGCTGCAAGGCGATTCGCGTCTTCGAGCCGCAGGACATCGGTCCCGCGTTCGAGAAGGCCAAATCGCTGATGGCCGAGTACAAGGTGCCCGTCGTGGTCGAGTGCATTCTCGAGCGGGTCACCAATGTGTCCATGGGCGCGGCCGGGATCGACGCGATCACGGAGTTCGAGGAACTGGCCTCCGCCTTCGCGGACGCCCCGACCGCCACCGTTCCGCTGGACTAGAGGACTCCCATGGCTCGTGTGCTGATCGCCTCCGACAAATTCAAGGGCTCGCTGACCGCGGCGCAGGTCGGGGCCGCCGTGCGAGCCGGAATCCGGCGCGGGCGACCCGACGCCTCGGTGTCGGTGGTGCCC